>JADEXJ010000039.1 GCA_015207195.1 Pleurocapsales cyanobacterium LEGE 10410 | reverse complement strand
TCCCTTTAGGGACTAACTACTAACTCAGGTTAAAAACATATCGGCGATTGCGACTTCTTTAGTTCGGTTTTACATCTTGGTCAAGCAGCAAGAAAACAGATAGTATCAAGACAAATTGGAAGTATTATCTTTAATTGTTTTCATTTGGGTACTACTTAAGATCAGAGAAGTAAGAGGAGGCGGAAGAAAAGTGCAAAACTGGTTACTGCAAAATTTAAGCGATGTGCTTAATCGAGAACTACAGACAGAAAGCACTAACGATCATGCTTATTCTAATGCTCGATTAGAGGAACAGCCAGGACAGAAATATTACAGCGAAAAGAACCGTCTGGCAGATTTAAAAGCGCAAAGAGAATGGCGTAGTGCGATCGCCTCGGTCGAAAAACTTCTTTTAGCCGAAATAAAACATAACCAGGAGACAATACCATCTGAAAAGCAGGGTTTGATTTTTTCCGCCCCCGTACCATTATTAAGCCACGCTACTCTAGTCTCTAGCTTCCAATCAGCAGTATTTACCACCGATGCTTTCAACGTCAATGCTTTGATGCCCTGTCGTCAGGCTGTGGATACTCCAGCAGCCGAAGATATCGGGTCGGTAATTGAGCTGCCTCTAATTCCTCAAGATCCGATCGCTCAAGAACAGTTTTGTCTAATTTTGACCGCTAATTTTGGCTTGGTCATGGTTTTAGGAGAAGATCCACAAGGAGAAGCTAAATTTCATTTTTCCTTCGATCCTTTGACTTTGGGTCAGGTTTGGACTACCTTGCGATCGCGCTTGGTAATCGCTAATTATACTCATTTAGAACAGCTTGATGATTTGGTAGAGCAGTTTGCCCCCCCAACTCCTGACTACCGCCTAGTAACTAGCTTTAGTCGTGAGTTACTACAGAATTTGCCCGATCTGAGTACTGTGTTACCCCGAACTCGTCAGGTAGAGCCTATTCCCGCCACCTCAGAATCCAAATCAAATTTTCAGTCGGCTTTTGCCACCAAAGGAGCTACCAGCTACCTAGAAATGGAGTTGTTGCAGGCTCTTACCCACGAAGTCAGAACGCCGTTGACGACTATTCGGACTCTGACTAAGCTACTGCTCAAACGCAAGCAAGATTTTAAACCCAACGTGGTCGAGCGACTACAAACTATTGACCGCGAGTGTACCGAACAAATAGAGCGGATGGAATTGATTTTCCGTGCTGCGGAATTGCAGTCTACTCCGCCTTCGGCTAAACCTGTTGAATTGGTACCGTTCCCCCTAGAACAAGTATTTCAGCAAAGTATTCCTCGTTGGCAAGCAAAAGCGAAACGACGCAATGTCGATCTAGACTTTACCCTGCCCCAACAACTACCTAAGATAGTTAGCGACCCTGGTATGTTAGATACTGTGTTGACTGGGTTGATGGAAAGCTGTACCCGTAGTTTGCCTACTGGAGGACATATAGATGTCAAAGTTTCTACGGCAGGCGATCGACTCAAGTTACAGGTACTCTCTCAAGCAAGCAATCTTGATAATCCTTTGAAATCTTTGGGTCAACTACTCACTTTTCAACCAGCAACGGGTTGTTTGAGCCTTAACCTGGATGTAACCAAAAACATTTTTCAGGCTCTAGGAGGCAAACTCACCGTCAGACAAAGGCAAGAACAAGGCAAAGAGTTAACTATCTTTCTGCCTTTGAATAATTCGCCCAAAAATTCTAGCCAAGAACTCAATCCTCCTTCCCAATCTTTGATTCCCAATCACTGAGTTAGTTCGGCTGGTACGGCAGGCATCAATATCTTAAAGGTTGTTCCTTTACCAACTTTGCTGCTGGCAGAAATAGATCCTCCACAGCGTTGGATTAGCTGTTGTACGAGGGTTAAACCCAAACCTGCCCCTGTACCTTTTTTGTTGGTACTGGGTTTGGTACGATAAAATCCATCAAAAATTTTATTGATTTCTTGGTTAGCAATGCCTACCCCCGTATCTATCACCGAAATTTCTACGTACTCGCCGTCATTTTTGGGTACTGCCTGAACCGATACCCTGCCCTGTGGTGGAGTAAACTGCAAACTATTGTTAAGTAGATTGATCAGAATCTGCCTAAACCAAGCTAGAGGACAAGTGATTGACGGCAGGTTGGCGGAAATTGTGTAACCTAACTGGATGTCTTTTTCTTCGGCTAAGGGTTGATAAGTACTGACTATGCCTGGTACCACGTCATTCAAGCGCAAATGTTCTGCCTCAATCGGAGTGTCTAGCTGCAACAGCCCTAATAAACCGTTGACTAAGGAGTTTTGGCGATCGCACTCATTACTGACTAGCTCTAGATAACGCTGACGTTGTTCTCCCTTGATTTGTTTAGACTCTAATAAACTGAGAGCGGTTTTCATATGGGTAATAGGCGATCGCAATTCTTGGACTAAGTTATTGAGGAAATCTTCATGCAGTCCTAATACAGTAGTGTTTGGTTCGGGAATTTGATTGGTTTTGGCGGGGGAGTTTAATTTGTTTTGGATGATTTCATGATGTTTGATCTGCTTGAAAATTAGGTCACCCAACAGAGCGGATTTTACCTCAATGTCGGTTTTAATTCTCAAATCTTCGTCTTGCAAAAAATTGGTATTTAAAATAATGTTTTTTTGAATTCCCGACAAGACAGAGTAAATTGTCTGGGGGGAGAAGCTAGAAACCATTTCCAGGTAGGGTTGTTGTAATCTTTTACCCGAAGAGTCGATTTGAATTTTGCTTTTTTGCCATTGTGCCAGTGCCAAACTGCAAAAATCAGCCGATAAAACAATTAAAAAAGACTCTCGTTGTAGGGTAGAATTTTTTTTAAATACGAGGGGAACGACTGAGGTTTTAGAGTCATTTTGAAATAACGGTAAGACTGCGCTGTTTCTATAGCTGCTACACAGAAAAATACGCTCCGCATTACCGTCTTGCTGTAGCTTTTGTAGTTGATTTAGCCAGCTTTTTGTTTGAGGCAATTTGACCCAAACTGTTACTTGGAGTTGTCGTTCTATTAATAATTCAACAATACTACTAATATAGGATTTTAGAGTTTCTGCTCCAATAGCCTGAGAAACGAGAGGATCATCTAAGTTCTGAGTTAACTGGAACAAAGATGGTTCAGAGGTAGCAATATTCATACTTATTCATAGCTGAATTATTTATTTAATCGTAAAGCTGTTAGCTTCTTACAATACTGGCTCATTAAGGCGGGGGAAATTTTGAAACAATTTCCAAAAGTTAGTTGCCTAATGATTTTACAGAATAGTTTTAATGAGATTTTTAGCAAATAATTAACAACTATTACAGACAACTACTTAAAGTGGCAACTACCGATCGACTTAAAGCTGCTAAATCATAACCACCTTCCAAGCCAAACAGAGGATAGTTGGTAATTTCTAATACATATTTTGTTAAGAGGCTATAATCTTCTGGTTTTAGAGAAATGCTTGCCAAAGGATCGTCATAATTGGCATCATAACCAGCACTAACAATTAGAATGTCTGGTTGCCAACTGCGGAAAAAAGGCATTACTTCTCGTTCAAAAACCACCTGATAATCAGTAATGGTACTGCCCGCCTTCATCGGTAGATCCAACAGATTATTGTAGCTCCCACGATCGCTTGAGCTTCCTGTCCCTGGATAGCAGGGATGCTGATGTAGAGAACAATAGGCAATCTGCGGATTATCTTTGACAATTGCCTCTGTACCGTTACCGTGATGGACATCCCAGTCCAAAATACCTACTCGCTTCACGTTGGGTTTAGTCAAAGCATATTCTGCTGCGATCGCTGCATTAGAAAACAGGCAAAATCCCATAGCGGTATCCCTCGTAGCATGATGTCCTGGGGGACGCGCCAGCACAAAGGCAGGACGATGATGATCTACAATTTGATCTACTCCATCTAGCCAAGCACTGACCGCCAGCAAAGCCACCTCGTAGCTACGTGGGGAAATCGGCGTATCTCCATCCAAATATCCGCCACCTTTTTCAGCAACTCGCTTGATGCGATCGATATGTTCTGGGGTGTGGATTTGGCGAATATAAGACAGAATATTTTTTTCTGGGGCGGGAGTCGGTAACTGCCATTTAATTTTGTCTCGCCACTCTACTGCTGATAAGGCATCAACAACTGCCGTCAGCCGTTTAGCTTTTTCGGGATGTCCGTATCCCGTATTATGCTCTAAAAATTCTGGAGAATAGATAACCGAAATCATACTAAAACGAACCCAAATTTAGCGGTTTCTTCTCTTACACCTTAAATAACTTTGCGAGTTGGCGATCGCGATCGTCACAATTTATTTACATATTTCTGGTCAGGATACTAGGATGTAGGGGCGCCCTGCCAATACTTCTCATCTAAAATCTGCCCTAAGATTGCCTTCGGTGGCTTGCCGATCAGTATATAGCACTACATAATAAACTTGTTTCGCAAATCATCAAAACTACCTGTTAACTAGAAATATTAATAAATTTGCCAGAGAAGAGGGGAAATAAAGTGTCATTAGGTTGGATTAAAACACTAGTTTCGATAACTGTGGGTTTAGTTATCTGGGATTCAGGACTATTAGCTAAAGCAGTGTCACCTACTGTAGATCGTACCGAAGAATGCGAATTATTAGTAATCGGTGGCGGTTTATCAGGAGTGGCTGCCAGTTATGAGGCTTTATTGGCAGGAAAAACAGTCTGCATGACCGAAATTACCGACTGGGTAGGAGGACAAATTTCTGCTCAGGGTACTTCTGCACTGGATGAACGCACCACGCAACGTTCTCGCTTGTTTTTTCCTCGTGGCTATTTAGAATTTCGGGAACGGATCAAAGAATATTATGGAGAGCTAAATCCTGGGGACTGTTGGGTAAGTGAGTCCTGTTTTTTACCCAAAGATGCCCATGCAATAATGTGGCAACAGCTAAAAGATGCTGAGGAGAAAGGAAACGGTACTCTAAAATGGTTTCCGACGACGGTAGTTAAAGAATTAGACATTGAAAAAGCAGCAGGAGGAACGGGAAAACAAATCACCAGCGCAGTAGCCATTCAGCACAGTCCTAAAAATAAGTATCTACCTCTCAATACCCTGCCTTTATCTAGCACGATTGAAGATGCTTATAGTTACGCAGATTCCCGTGTATTTAGCAAAGAAATAATTCGTTTTGTTCCTGCAACTAGCTCGGATCAGGCTGCGGACTGGTACGTTATCGAAGCCACAGAAACGGGAGAAATTGTCGCCCTAGCTGATGTCCCCTATCGCCTAGGAATCGACCCTCTATCTCCTTTAGAACCTTCTTCTTCTAGCATAGACGGAGATCCTTACTGTACTCAGGGATTTACCTATACCTTTGCCATGGAGGCGACAGCAGAACCACAAGAACATCAAAAGCCGACTTTTTATGACCAACATAAAAACTATTACAGTTACGAGCTAGAAAGATTGGCTGACTTCGATCTGGTCTTTACCTATCGTCGGATTTGGAGTCCTGAAACAGGAGACACCGAAAAATTTGGCGGTATCGAGTTCACTGCATCTACCCCTGGGGATATTTCAATGCAAAACTGGACTTGGGGTAATGATTATCGCCCTGGAACAGCCGAAGATAATTTGGTTTATACCCGCCAACAGCTACAAGAATTGGGTCAACTCGAACCTGGGGGTTGGCTGGGAGGACTGCGGACTAGAACTCTAAGTCGCGGAGAAGATCACGCCCTGGGCTATTTTTATTGGCTGGTAGAAGGAACTACAGATTCTCAGTTAGGGGATGGTGTCAAAAAGCCCCACCCCAATCATCGTTTGCTGACGGGATTAGATTCACCTATGGGTACGGCACATGGCTTATCTAAATATCCTTATATTCGCGAGGGCAGAAGAATAATCGGTCGGGTTTCTCCTGGTTACTCTGATGGCTTTACGATTACAGAAACTGATATTTCGCGGGCTGATTATCGAGACGAATATTATGGACAAAATCTCGATCCGACTACCTACCGTCAACTATGGAAATCCATCGATGGAATTGAAGCGATAAGCAACAAAAATATAGATATTAAGCAGATTCAAGCAAGAACTCGTTCGACGATCTATCCTGATTCGGTGGGGGTAGGTCACTATGCGATCGATTTTCATCCCTGCATGAGTGATAGCCCTGCGGAAAAGGCGGGTAATACGGAACGAGAAGGAGAAAGAAGGGGCGGAGGACAGGCTTATCCCTTTCAAATTCCTTTGAGAGCGATGATTCCCCAAGAAATTGATAATTTGCTGGTGGCGGGGAAGAGTATTGCCACTAGTCATATTGCTGCTGCTGCCTATCGGGTACACTCTTTTGAATGGTCTTCTGGTGCTGCTGCGGGAATAGCAGCAATATTTAGCCTGGAAGAAGAAATTATGCCCTATCAGCTAGTAGACGAGCCATTTATTAGGGAAGAAAAGCTGCAAATATTAAAAGATAAGCTAGAAGAAAACGGCAACCCCACCGCATTTCCCGATACCTCGATTTTCAATCAGGATTGGTCGGATTGGCAGTAACAGATGGGGGTGAATTGGAGATTAATCTTAGCCGTGATGCGAATTTTGGCGTTTGTAGAGTCAGAGACAATCACTTTAATGCTTCTCTAACAAAAGTAAAGAAAGAATAGACAATTTCTATATAAGATTAAGGATAGCAAACCCCGAACGAGCGATCGCCACCTTCTACCTTTTTATGAACTCAGCATCCAATCAAATCTATCCTGTTGTTTGGCAAGACAACAAAGTATTATTAATCGATCAAACCCGTCTACCTGGAGAGTATAGTCGAGTTGCGATCGCTCGCAGCATAGACATGGCTTATGCTATCAAAACTATGATCGTTCGCGGTGCGCCAGCTATAGGAGTTGCCTCGGCTTATGGAATGTATTTGGGGGCGACAGAAATTGAGACGAATAACCGTCAAGAATTTCTCAGGCATCTAGAACAGGTTGCTAGCTTGTTACGTCAAACTCGCCCTACAGCGGTTAATTTGTTTTGGGCGATCGCCCGAATGCTCAAGACTGCTTACGAAGAAATTGGCACAGTTGCCGAAATTAAAGCTACTTTACTAAAAACCGCTCAACAAATTCAGTCCGAAGACTTAAAAACTTGCCAGGCGATCGGCGATTATGGTTTGACTGTCTTACCCGATACTCCACAAAAGTTAAAAATTCTCACCCACTGTAATGCTGGTTCTTTGGCTACTGCTGGTTATGGCACTGCCTTGGGGGTAGTTCGCTCTGCTTGGCATGATGGGCGTTTAGCCAGGGTATATGCCGATGAAACTCGTCCTCGGTTACAGGGAGCAAGATTAACCGCCTGGGAATGCGTCCAAGAAAACATTCCTGTAACGGTAATTACCGACAGCATGGCTGCTCATTGTATGCAACAAAAGATGATCGATCTAGTAGTAGTGGGGGCAGATCGCATTGCTGCTAATGGAGATGCTGCCAATAAGATCGGTACTTATTCTCTGGCGATCGCAGCCCAAGCCCACAATATCCCTTTTTATGTTGCTGCACCCTTCTCAACGATTGACTTCAAGCTAACTGACGGCAGCCAAATTCCCATAGAACAGAGAGATGCAGCAGAAATAGCCGAGATCGACCATACTGCTATTTGTGCAGAGGGGGCAGAATTTTACAACCCTGCCTTTGATGTTACCCCTGCCAACCTAATTACGGCGATTATTACCGAACAAGGCGCAATTAAACCAGAGTCTTTAATCGATCATCGTGGGATAGCGGTTTAAAGTTTGCTAGTCGTTATCGCTCGGCTTTTGGCTTTTAAACAATTTAATTTTGCTGGAGAAGATGATTCGCTCTCAAGCCAGTTTACATACTTATAAGTACCAAAAATACGATCCCACCAGTCTACAGCTACGCCAAAATTGCTATCCCACTGATTATTTTGGTGATGGACATAGTGAATAGGCATTTTCATCCAAAAGCACTCAGACGGGCGATCGTGCTGTATTTGATGGGCATAAGAGGCAAAAGCTGCACAGGCTAATATACCCAAAAAAAAAGTAATCCCTAACGATACAGAGATTAAGCAAGTTGGTAGGGCAAATAAAGCTACCAAACTATAATCCAAAAAATCTCCTAAAAAACCCTTGGTCGTATTGCAACGATGATGATTAAAATGAGTCGTGATTCCGTTGCCAAATTTAGGATAGACGTGCATCAAGCGATGAACAGAGTACTCTAAAAAGGTGCCAAAAATAAAAGCGAAGATGAAACAGGCGACGAAATGCATAATTTTGTTTTTGTTTGTCCTTAGAAATAAATTTATTGAGCTTGTTTCACACAGCATTCATTATTGAAGAACAATGTCAAAAACTCTCTTGCTGACGATAACCCATATAAAGTAAATTTACGATAAATTGAAATCTTTATTGAGCTATTCTGCTCAAAGCACTGTCTGATTACTTCATTTCCTCACTTAACTATTGAGCGCCATCAAAATCACGACTATTCGTTATCCACTCGATCAAATATGAATAATTTAGCCATAAGCCAGCTTAATTATCAGTTACAAAAATTTTTAGTGAGAACTATTACCTGTAAAAATTTTAACTACCAAAAAGCCCCTCAGAAACTTGAGGGGAGGGGGACAGATAAATTTTGCTAACCAAACCCAATTACAAGCTCTTGCTGAAAAAAGAATCGGCGATCGCCCGAAATGGCTGGAAGTCAAAAGTATTTTCCTTCAGTATCGGGACTTTCCATGCGCGGTAAACCCATGCTATAGTTACGGACTCTAGCCCCAAGATTATAGTTAATTTCTCCATCCAGTAATAAGGAGCGAATATAATGCTCTAGATCCGAACCAATACGGCGCAGATTATATTCGGTTAGCTCGTCGCCATTCCTCTCTTCTACTAGGTCATCAAACTTGCGATAAACCTTTTGCAGAGCATCTTCACTCCAGTTAAATTCGTTGTCTGGATCGATATCGAGAGTGAGAACATTATCGCTTTTAACCAGTTCATTATCCTTTACTTCCGCAGTATAGATCCGAACGTGGCGGGTAGTTGATTTTATCAGCATACTTTTAAGATGTTTAAGAAGTATTCTACAAGAATATTTGGTAGGAACGGTACTGTTTATGACCTACCAAATATAACCATGCTAATTATTTGTAGGCTTTAATGCACTGTTCGATTAAAGGTTTGACCGCATCAACGTCTTGCCAGCCTTTGATTTCAGTCACTTTCTTTTCTAAATTTTTATAGGTTCTAAAAAACTCGGCAATTTCGTCTAAGCGATGGGGAGAAACATCTTTAAGGGATTTTACTTCTTTATAGCGTGGATCTTCGGTTGGGACACAGAGAATTTTTTCATCGCGATCGCCACCGTCGATCATTTCTAACATGCCAATGGGTCTAGCTGCAATCACACATCCAGGAAAAGTAGGTTCATCCATAATTACCATCCCGTCTAAAGGATCGCCATCATCCGCCAGGGTATTAGGGACAAATCCATAATCATAAGGATATTTGACCGAGGCGAATAAAACCCGATCTAAGGCAAAGGCGTTCATGTCTTTGTCAAATTCGTATTTATTTTTGCTACCGCCAGGAATCTCAATCAAAACATTGATTACATCTGGTTCGGGCTGTGCGGGAATAAGAGATAAGTCCATAGAGTTCTCCGAATACTAATCGTATCTACAACAATTGATGTTTAAAAGCAAATTCTTCTTAGGTTAGAGATTATTTTGAGTTCGAGCGAACCCAATAAAACCGCCATGAAGCATTCTACCCGATCGCGAATCCAAATCTAGATCCAAATTGGGAGTTAGTAGGGAAGCTTAGCTAGTAGTTAGTCATTAGTCATTGCTTGACTATTTATCTCGGAGGCGAATCTAGTAAAATACATTCAAGAAGATAAGATCGCGCTAAAAAAAGAATATGGTTAACCTTAGTTCTCCTCCTCTATCTACCGACACTAATCCTAACGACAGTTTTTCTATCACCATGGCACCATTGTCTTTGGCAGAAACCTACGAACTAGCCGATGATGCAGCTAACGGTGCAGTAGTGTTAATGAGTGGTACGGTGCGTAATCAAACCGATGGTAAAGCGGTAGAATATCTCGAATATCAGGCTTATCAGCCAATGGCGATCGCCGTCTTCAATAATATTGCTGCCGAAACACGTCAACAATGGCAGGATGTTAACCGCGTGGTCATCCATCATCGAGTAGGAAAGCTCAAAATTGGCGAAATTAGTGTAATCGTGGCGGTAGGCTGCCCCCATCGTGGTGAAGCGTTTGCTGCCTGTCGTTATGCGATCGACACGTTAAAACATAATGCACCCATCTGGAAAAAGGAATTTTATTATGAGACAGACGGTACATCAAACAGTACCTGGGTTTCAATTGGGGCGTGCGAACAAGATGAGAGTAATAATTGCTAATCAAATGCAGTATGAAACTTGAAAATGGCTTTATATGTTCCTCAAGCGATCGCAAATCCGCATAATATAAAGAAACATCGTATTCCATTCCTTTTGCCTAAATTTGTTCGACGCAATCTTACATTTTTTCTCTCAAAATTTAAGTTTAAATAATAAATTTGTTTGGACTAAAATTAAAAAGTTATGTAATCTTGACTGCTATTAAAATATGACTAAACTGCTACGCCAGGCGATCTCCGAAATCGAGAAACTGTCACCAGAACAACAAGACGCGATCGCATCTCGGCTTTTAGAAGAATTACAAGATGAGCAGAAATGGTCAACCCGCTTTAATTCAACAACTGACGAACAATGGGATCGGATGGCGGAAATGGTGCGACAGGAAATAAATGATGATGAAACTGTTTTGCTTGATGATTTTCTTTCGACTGAGAAATGAAATTAAGTGTCACCAAATCATTTCGTAAAGGATTTAACCAACTTCCTGCATCAGTTCGCAAACAAGCGATTAAAGCATACAAACTTTGGCAAAAAGATTCAACTCATCCTAGTCTTCAATTCAAGAAAGTAAGTCAAAGACAGCCAATTTATTCTGTTCGCGTAAGTCTTAACTATCGAACTTTGGGTTTGTTAGAGTCAGAAACTGTTGATAGAAGCGGGTATTTTAGGATCATCAGATACTTGATAATGCGATCGCACTTCACCACATAATCAAATAGCGATCGCTATTTGATTATTAGATATATCGAACTTGATTTTCCATTTCATCTGCTGTTACATGATTTAAGATAGCTAGAAGTCTTTTGGCAATTGCTTGGGGTGAACGACGAACGGCTAAAAATACTCCATAATGCTTTTTTTCTGTAGCAAAATAGGTTTGAATAAGCCTTTCAAAATCACTACGGTTGTGTGTAACTAAAGCTCTTTGTTGACTAACGGCGTAAGCAAGTTGTTCTGCATCGCTTGCTTGAAGTTTTTCTGCATCTCTAACAGTTAGAACATCAAATCCTCTGGCGTTGAGTAGATCGGCTACCAAAACATTAACATCTTCATCTAGGTAGAGACGAATAAACAAACTACTCATAGATCTCGTACCAGAGGATCGATTAGCTCGTCGGGAATTCTATTTTGCTCGATATAAGCGTTAATCTCATCTTGATAATCACTGTAATAACTCAAGGCATTGAATACCTGTGCTAGCGTTAAATGTGGCAAGCCATTGACAATTTCTTCTGGAGGAATTCCCATACGCCAGGTTTCGACAATTGCCCTAACAGGTGTGCGAGTTCCCTTGATAATTGGTTCACCGTTGAGAATATTTTCATCTCTCACCACATAAAGATGTTCTGTAGATTGAACCATAATTAATTAATTTTGTCTGGTTAGACCTTAATTTTAGCTATTTGGTTGGCATTTAAGAACATTGGTAACAGATAAAAATGCGATCACGACTCAGTATAATAGAGAGAAGCATCGCATTGAATTCCTTCTGCTTGGAGTTATAGAGCGCGATCTCGCTAGTTCTTCTATTAAAGAGGTATCTTGGCAATGCGATCGATCCATTCTTCTGCACTTGATACAGCCCAAATCAAGATTATCGTTTCGATAATCACTCCCGAACTTTGATTATCGATAATAAACTGGGCAAATTCAGATGGCATTGTCTTGCGATCGTGACTAATAAGAATTCGCTTTTGTTGTGCTGCAATTGACAACACCTCTATATCTTTTACCCCTTCTAGTTTGGCAGTAGGTGCAGTTTGAAAATCAATAGCTGGTTCTCTTCGTATTACTCCCGATACGATATTTTGATTGAGATCGGCATCAGCTTGATAACGAATTTTCACTTTTTTACTCGTCTTTTTGCTGCTTTGCTTTCATCAGCTTTTCGTATAATGTAGGATTGCTCTCTTGAAGTGGTTGGGGCATTGTTTCAAATGCTTCGGTTTCTGCTGCTAAATAAGCATCAATCTCAGTACGATTAGCTAAATAAAAAGCGATCGCACCGTAAACTTGTTCGAGTGTTAGTAAAGGAAAAGACTGGACGATACTTTCAGGAGATAATCCCTGTTGAAAAGCATAAACAATCGAGTCAAGAGAAATCCGAGTCCCTTCTACCCAATAAGTATCATTGCGATACTCTATATATGATTTAGCAGCTACAACTGGCATAACTGGTTTTTACTGATTTGTTTTTCTATTTTGCTTTTAACTGTAGCAATCTTATTCATAATTTGACAGGTTTGCTCGACGAGATTCCACCATACAATCAAAAAAGCGATCGCCTACGGCACAATAAAGAGAAGCATCGTATTCTATTCCTTCTGCTTGGAGTTGTAAGGCGCGATTGAAAACTGTATCTATAGATAAACAAAGTTAAAATGAGATCGGTGAGATTTACAGTATATTGAGCAATGAAGAAAAAGTATGTTTACTGGCAAGACGATGATATGTGGTTAGGTTATCTAGAAGACTATCCTGACTATTGGACTCAAGGAGAAACTGAAGCAGAGTTAAAAGAGAACTTACTCGATATTTATCAAGATTTAACTGATGGTACAATTCCTAAAAATGCTTGATGATAGGGAAGATATCAATTAACGCGATCGCACTTAACCCCATGATTTTAGAAACGGCGATCGCTATGACGCTCTCGATCTATTTCTGCAAAGATAGCATCAATTTCTGGATCGTTTTGCCATTTTTTGAAGACTGAGTTTGTTAAGTAAGAGCGATCGCATTTCAATACATAATCAAAAAAAAAGCGATCTTGTTCAAGCGAGTCACTAATATAATTGGGTTGATAGACAAATTGAAGTATATGCCCAGAAAGATTCGAGAATTAAAAGCTCAAATTGCCCGTGAAGGATTTGTTTATTTATCTAAGCGCGGAAAAGGTAGTCACGAACGCTGGCGACATCCCTTACTCAAGAAAACACTAACAGTTTCAGGTAAAAACGGAGATGATGTACCACTATACTTAGAGAAGCAGCTATCTAAGTTATTGATTGAATTGGAAGATTAAGGTAAAGAAAATTTTATGAACCAATACAGTATGATCTTGCAATGGAGTGAGGAAGATCGACTTTTTTTAGTCACGATACCAGAATTTAGCGATCGCGTTATTATGCCTTGTACTCATGGTAAAACTCGCGAAGAAGCAATCCGTAATGGAGAAGAAGTAATTGAAATGTACTTAGAAGCGTGGGCTACAGAAGGGGAATCTATTCCCGAACCTAATACGTTACAGATTGCTTAGAATTTGAACTTTAAAAAGAGCGATGCCTACGGCTAGCTTCGCGATCGCACTTTACCGCATAATCAAGAAACAGCGATCGCAAATCTGCATAATAGAAAAAAGCATCGTATTTCATCTCTAAATTACTAATGATTAAGGCAAATTATCAGAAATCAGAACCAAGAGTTTTACATCTTGACTATTTGCTAAATGAATTTAATTCATTTCCCAGAAAACAGTCCAGTCTTATAGTTGGTGTGGATGGGTGTGGAGCTTCAGGAAAGAGTACATTTGCTCACTCACTAGCTCAAATATGTACCAATATTACCATTGTAGAGATGGATGATTTCTACTTCCCTTCAGACTCTAGACCATCCAATGATAGTGTTTTAGAAACTTATGGCGAGCAATACGATTGGAAACGGATTTACAAGCAGGTACTTAAACCTATAAGCCAAAATTGCGAAGGATTCTATCAAAAGTATGACTGGAATTTTGACACTCTCAATGAATTTCGTACCGTTCCTACTGGTGGAATAGTTATTGTGGAAGGAATTTACTCAACTCGCCAAGAACTCTCCCATCTTTACGATTTCCGAATTTGGGTGCAATGTCCATATGACATTCGCCTTACAAGAGGTGTTGCTCGTGATGAGGTAATTGTTGCCGAGGATGAAGCAGTTGTGCGTAAAGGAGAAGATCCTCGTGAAATGTGGGAGAAGATTTGGATGCCACAAGAACAAAGATACATAAAGGCTGAAGAACCATATAAAGTCGCCAACCTTATTATTGATGGTTCAGGGACAATAGAACATGACCCGCATAGTCAATTTGTTTCTATATCAAGGTTTGAATATACTAACGAAGCCATGTAAGGTAGATAGAGTTTACACCCATCAGACAGACATTACAGCTTATTGAGCAACTGTTTTATCAACTTTTATCTTTGACTAATTCTCTAGATTCATCTTGAGGCTCTTGCTCTTGCTGACTCCTTCTAGGTTGAACATCCTGTAATAATCCCATCAAAGCGGGAATTACCGTCGGAGTTAAGAAAGTAGAGAGAGCCAAACCGCCTGTAAGAGCAATGCCCAAACCTTGATAGAGTTCTGCGCCTTTACCTGGAAGTACCGCTAGGGGTAACATACCGAGTACGCTCGTTCCTGCTGACATAAAAATGGGACGCAAGCGATCGCCTACGGCATAATAGAGTGAAGCATCGTATTCCATACCTTCGTCTTGAAGTTGTAAAGCGCGATCTACTAGTAGAATGGCGTTGTTGACTACTACTCCAGTTAAAATTACAAAACCCAACCCCGTAATCATATCTAAGGGGATAACCACGCCAGGAATAGCGTTAGCAATTACTAGAGAAAGTAACGCGCCTGTCATCCCCATCGGTACGGTTGCCATAATTAACAGGGGATAGATAAAGGAGCGATAGAGAGCAACCAGGAGTAAATAGGTGATTACTAAAGACAATAAGAAAGTTGCACCTAACTGTAATAGAGTTTCGGCTAAAACGTCTGCCGATCCTGCTAATTCGACGCGGAAACCTGCGGGTAATTCTTGACGTAGGGGTGCGAGGATTTCTTGTTCGGTGCGATCGATTAATGCACCTAAAGGAGCTTCGCTAGATACGCTAGCAGTTAGGGTAATCGATCTTTCTAAATCGACGTGGTTGATCGTATCTGCACCTGTAGTTTCCAATACTTGAGCCACATCAGATAGCTGTACTCGTTGACCAGAACCATTATAAATAGCTAGTTGGCGCAGTTGTTCGGGGGTTTCGACAAAGGTGTCTCGTAACTCGACAGAGACATTTAACTCGCGCTTACCATCGACAAATTCGGAAGCGCGCAAACCACCTAAAGCAGCCTGTACCATTTCTCCTACTTCACCTTCAGATAATCCTGCTTCAGCCAGACGTTCGCGGTTGGGGATAACCTGTAATTCTGGCGCACCCGTAACAAAATCGGCACGAACATTTTGAATTCCCTCTAATTCTCTTATCTGTGGGGTTATTTGTTGCTGTAGCCGTTCTAACTCTGCTAAATCTTCGCCGATAATTTGTACCTCAAATTCTTTACCTGGATCTTGGAAAATAGAAGAACGTATGGGTACGAGAAAGCGATAACCAGGAAAATCTGCCCCTGCTTGTCTGAGGCGGTTGACTAAAGAATCTAAATTATTACCTGTAGCTAATTCTGGTTCGACAAAACCAAGAACGGCTCTAAAACCAGAACGATGTACGTAAAGAGTACGCATGATTTCTGGTTGTTGGCTGATAAAGTCTCTCGGTGCTTGAGATAGTTCCACCGCTTCGGGAATACTCGTACCTGGGAAGGGTTCGGCTAACCAAAGGATGAGGTTACGATTTCCTTCGGGTAAATAGTCGGCGGGAGGTAAGAGTTGGAAACTAGTAAATAGGAGAACAATAGGTAGTGCTAAAACTATTAGACGGCGTTTGAGCTTGCCCCGTCCTAAAGACCAACGGACGGTTTTAAGTAAAAATTGCTCTAATTTACTTTGAAAGTGGCGAAATATCCCAGAAGTTTTGTAAACAGCCCGTTCTAACCAATTCCCTCCCCGATATTCTCCTCTTCCCTCCAACATTCCATCTGCTTCAGTTCGCTTGAGAAACAGTCCCGCTAGCATGGGAATTAGGGTCAAGGCTGCAAACAGGGAAAATAATACGGAAGCCGAAAGTGCCACACCAATATCAAAGAATAGTTGTCCCGCTTCCCCCGTAACTAAAACGATTGGTGCAAATACCGCCACGGTAGTTAAAGTAGAAGCCAACATCGCACCGCCTACTTCTTGCGTTCCGTCGATCGCAGCTTTCATCGGTGTTTTTCCCTGCTGCATATGGGTGAAAACGTTTTCTAACACTACAATGGCATTATCTACTACCATCCCTACAGCAAAGGCTAACCCCGCCAAACTAATGACATTCAGGGTGCGACCCAATAGGAAGAAAACAATAAAGACGGTAATCAAAGTAGTGGGAATGGCGATCGCAATTACCCCCACCGTTCTTAATGAACCGAGGAATAGTAATAATACTAAGGCAGCTAAAATTGCACCGATAATCAAGTTACTTTGAACAAAAGAAATCGACTGATCGATATAGTCATTTTCATCATAGGGAATATCAAAAGTAATCCCTTCTCCCTCGCGATCGAATCTGGCTTCTAATTCTACTAAGGCTTCTCTAATTCCTGCCGAGATTTCGGGTACGTTGCCCCCAACCTGGCGAATAATCCCTGTAGCTACGGCGGGTTCGTTATTTCTAATCAAGGCTCGATCTTGGATGGCACGACCTATGCGTGCTTGAGCCACATCTCCTAAATAAACCGTTCCCGACTCATCTCGACGCAGTACGAATCCTTCTAACTGTTCCACATCCTGAATACGGCTGACAGTCCTAACTCGATATTCCCTTCTACCCAATACCAAAGGACCACCGCGTATATCTCGGTTGTTGTTACGCAGGGTAGCAGCCACATCGCCAATGGACAGATTGCGATCGCTCAAGGCTTTGGGATCGACAATTACTTCTACTTCCCTTTCTCTACCGCCAGAAACCAAAAACTGTCCCACCCCCTGTACCTGACGGAAGCGAGGAATAACTACATCATCGACTAAATCTCTGTAATGATTATCATCGGGAGTAAAACCTTCTTTTGGGGTTAAAATGACCCACATCATCGGATCGCTGCTACCGCTGACTACTTCTACATCCGATTCATCGGCTTCGGTAGGTAATGCTTCAACCTGCTGTAATTTATTGAGAACATCGACCAAAGAGCGATCGATATCGCTATTCCAGTCAAACTCAACATTGATGGTGCTAATTCCCGAACTGCTGCTACTGGTAATTTCTTGTACTCCCTGCACCTCTTCGAGTCTTTCTTCAATGGGACGAGTTACTAAATCCTCTACTTCGGCGGGAGAAGCCCCTAGATAGGGAGTAGAAATACTTATTTCAGGGCGATCGCCTCCTGGTTGGAGTTCTAGGGGTAATTGGAATAGTGCTAGGATGCCGAATAGTGCAAGAAGGCAAAATAACACTCCCGTACCGTGTCGCCAGCGAACGGCAGTTCTGATTAAGCTCATTTTTGTTAATGGTTAATGGTTAATGGTTAATGGTTAGTGGTTAGTGGTTAGTCCACAGATGAACGCAGATGATTTTTTGGTAGGTATCTATAAATAATTAATAATTGGTTGTTACTTCTTCTCGGCGTTGTGTTTTCTCCGTAGAAGCATCAATACTCAATGCACCCGCACCTGCATAAATGACCATTAATAATCCACCGATTAAACCAAGGTTTTTGAGAAAATTGTTTAGTTCATCGGGGTTGGCAATAGGGTTGTGAAATACTAAGGTTGCAGGAATTAAAAATAGTATTAACAACAAAGAACCGAGTTTAACTTTATAACCAAAGAGTAAAGAAAGTCCGCCGAGTAGTTGGAAAGCGATCGTAAAGATTAATAGAACTTGGGGGATGGGTAAGCCTTGACCAGCCATCATTTCGGCAGTACCAGCAAAACCAAATATTTTACCAATTCCTGAGTTAATAAAAATGATACAAAGGCAAATGCGGGCAGCTAAAGGAAGATATTTCATTTGGTGCTTAACTCCTGATTTATAAGGTGTAATTTGTTTTTGATAAACAACAATTATTTGCTGTCTTACTTTTTTAACTATCGACTAAAACTTTTTTGAGATAGTAGGCTGTATGTCCTTTGGGAAAGTCTTCAAGTTCTCCATAAACTGTATAGCCAAGCTTTTTATAAAAAGATAATGCTTGAAAATCAAATGTATAAAGCCTGGCTCTTTTAATACCTTTTCTAATAGCTTTTTGTTCGGCACACGCAATTAAATATTGTCCTATTCCTTGTTTTCTATAGTTGGCATCAATCCAAATTGCATCTATATATAGCCAGCGTCCCCAATCGACATAGCTAACTAAACCACCAATTAATTTTTCTGGTTCTATTTCTGCATAGATTTCGATAAAAGTAGGCGGATCGGTTTGCAGGCGATCACATTCAACTATTTGTTTCGATTGAGCTTGATTAAATTCAAATAATTGATTTTCAAGAAACTTTCGTCTTTCTTCGCTGTTAGTATCTTTGTAAATAATTTTATCTTGGCTTATTTTTGCAAACATTTTTTTGTTTATATCTACTATTTATAACTTGGGAAACAAGTCAGTTTTGATTTGCTTAAATTTATAAGATTAGTTGGGTTTTAAATACGTATCAAACTTTAATTAATTACCTTCAGCTTGGAGTTCTTCAGCAACCCCATCAATGTTGATTTCGATTAATCCTGGTAATAAAAGCGAGGTTTCATAATCGGGATAAAGTTCTTCTATTTCATCAGCAATGTTGCGTCTTTCTACGTCGTCAACTACATCATCATTCTCTAGTACTTGACTGACAAGATTGCGGAAGGTTTCGATATAATCAATCTGAGTAGTAATTAGTTCATCGGGGTTATCGGGTTCTGTATGACCAGGATAAATTCGCTCCAAATCGGGGAATCTCTGTTGAATCGATCTGAGGGTGGTAAGCCAATTACTAGTATTGCCTTCAAATAAACCAGGAGTTTTCTCTCCATTAACCAAGTCTCCCACAAACATCACTTGTTGTTCTGGAAGATAGTAAATTGTGGTCGTATCGGATTCATTAGTCGGAAAATCATAGGCGATAATATTAACACCACCAATATTTAACTGCTGTCCGTCTTCTACAATAAAGTCAGGTAAGGGAATCTCTTCTGAATCTGGGAAATCTAGCCCTAGCTGTTCATTACGATTTTCGATGTAGCCCCGTTCGTCATTTTCTATACTCTCAAGAGTAATTTCAGAAGCGTAAATAGGAACATCCTCCCCCGCAGCTTTTACAAACACTGGTAATCCACCAAAATGATCTGTATGGGGATGAGTAATCAGAATTGCCAGAATCGGCTTGTCAAACTGCTGTAACTCATCAAGCGCATATCTGGCTTGTGAAAGTAATCTTCCCGTATCAATTAAGATTAAACCCTCCTCGGTTTCTATAGCGTAGTAATAAATTTCTTCAAATGGTGGAGAAGTGTAATAATTATGGATAGTTATATTTTCGTTCTCGTTTTCGGTTTGCGCTACAATCGGTTGAGATAGATTGAGCATCATCGTTCCAAGTAAACTCATAACTAAAAGTATTGTTTTTATAGAAAAAAAATTAAACTGCAATCGATTCATCGTTCTAATTTCAAGAGATATCCGAGCGAAATTTTTTATTAGTAGGGAGTTTTTGCGAAACCCCTAAAGGCGATCGCGTTTATTAGCGAATAACCAACCCTGAATGGTCTACTACGAGCTTTTATTACTTTTACTCCTCAACCAACCATCCACGGAAATCCGATTAAAACCTAATCCTGCTAACAGAATAAATAAGACAATGTTGTAAATTAGTTGACTGCTAGCCCCGTCCCAGTTTTGAATGATGGTGATACCGTACATTAAAACAGCCATCAGAATAAAACAGGCAATCAATGCACCCCTCGTAAATAGACCAATAGTTATCAACGCACCTACAATCAGTTCTACTGGGGGTACTAATGCAGCATTAATCCTGACTAGGAATTCGGGAATCCATGAATCCTGCATGGTACTAGCCATTGCATCCATAAAACCAGGAATGTTCAAGATTCTCGTCGCCCCATGATTGAAATAGTTAATACCAACTACTATTCGCAAGAGGGTATAAGCAGCAACAACATCCCTGGTTTTTAAACCGAGATTAGTTCGATCTGGGGTTTGGGGTTTACTTTCAAGCATGATACACGGTTATGACATTTAGGTAGAATCAAACAAAAATACTTCCTACTTCCTACTTCCTACTTCCTACTTCCTACTTCCTACTTCCTACTCCCTACTCATTACTCACTACCTGCACCACAGCATTATCTGTTAAACCATCGCCACCAGTAACTACAATTTCTTGTCCTTCTCGTAGTTCGGGATTGGCAATTACTACTTCTTGTCCTAAATCGGCAACCATCTCTATTTCGAGTTGTCGTGCTTGATTATCATCGACTGTAAACAATAACCATTCATTGCCCCGTCTGGTTAGAGCATCCCGTGGCACGATAAAGGTATCTGCACTTTCGATAGGTACGGCTAGATTTGCCTGAATCGCCATTCCTGGTAATAATTCTGGGGGTGGATTGTCTAACGTGACTCTGACTAACTGTCGGCGAGATGCCGTATTTGCGGTGGGGACTACGGCGGTAATGGCTGTCTCCTGTTGCCAATTGGGTAATGCTCTAGCGTTCAAATTCACCGTCATGCCTGGTGTTACCTGTCCGCTTAGGCTTTCTGGTAATTCTAAAAAGATATCTAAAGAGCGATCGCTCACCACGGTTAAGACAGGATCGCTGACTTCGACATAATCGCCAGGATCGACATCCCTAGACTGGACTATTCCTGAAAAGGTTGCTTCGATCTCGGTGCGCTCCATTCCTAACTGTGCTTGTTCTACCGCAGCTCTAGCAGCAGCTACCAAACCCTGTTGGGCATCGATTTCTTCTCTGGTAGGTCCTGCTTGTGCTTCTGCCAGTAAGGCTTGTACGCGATATTTCTCACTAGTAGCTGTATCAGCTTCGGTTCTGGCTTCGACTAAGGCTCTGCGCGATAATGCGCCGTCTTCGGTCAAACCTGACACCCGCTCTAAATTGTCTTGAGCTGCTAATTCTCTGGCGAGCGCTGCATCTAATTCTGCTTGTCTTTGGGCAATAATTTCGGGACGAGTACCAACTTCTAGGCGAGCTAAATTTCCTCTTTCCTGTGCTAATCTTGCCTGAGCCTCAGCTAAAGCTAATCTAGAATCGGCATCATCGAGAATTGCGATGGTCATTCCAGAGGTGACGCGATCGCCTTCTCTAACTAATACTTGCTGTACTCTACCATCTATCTGCGGACTAAGGGTTGCTCTTTCCCCTGCTTCTACCTGTCCTAATAATCTCACCTGTCTGTTCCCTGTACCTGTGGTTAAAGCAACGGTTTCCACCGATCTAGGAGGTGGTGTTTGAACGTTAGCTTCTGGTGTTGGTACAGAAGTGGGTGCAAAAACTTGCCACAAAGCAATACTGCCTCCCCCCACAAGCAGGATTGCCAATAACCATCCAGGGAATTTGTTTTTTTGGTCGCTCGTCTTTTGAGGAATTTCTGCTTGCTGTTTTGGAGACTTGGGTTTCAATTCTGGTGACTGGTGGGGTGGGACATTAAGCGATTTCATGATTTTAAGTTATTTGATGGATGCAAGATTATTACTGTTGTGTAGAGACGAGATTTTGCTCCATTATGCAAAGCATCGTTCTCTAACATCATCTATCTCTGGAATTATTTTTACGATTTGTTTACTTCGGTTAACTTTCTTTATATCTAGCAAACAAATATGACACGGAAATGACAACGCCAGTAAGTAGTAATTTTCAAGAATGTCCCAACGTTAATACGTAACGCTATAGTCAAAAAACTAAGAGCTAAAAGCTGTAATTAGTAATCTTTGGCACGACATTACTCAATCAGCAACGCCCATGCTTTTAACCTTCAGCCAGAAACTCTCCAAAGTATTGTGTTTGGTTTAAACTCATCCAGGCTAGAATGCGATCGCCATGCTTGAAAACCAAAGAATTAGCCAAGCCCAGATAATGAGATGAGTGTAATAATAGCTGGGCAAACTCATGCCATTCTTCTTTGTTGGTTTTTAGTTCTTGAGGACAGGTTTTAAAATCCAGGCACAATACGGTAGAACGACCGTTAAGTTCGCGGTATACTCGACATTCCGCCTTAAGAAACGGGGCTAATTTACGAAAACGCTGAATTGCCTCAATTTCTAAATCAATACTCGTACATTTTAGTGGTGAGTTTTTAGGTGTCATTAGAACCTCCCTCCACCCAGAAACAGCTCCTATTTTTATGGTAGACAGTTGTGACTTGTAGGTGGGATTGCAGACATATCTCTTGAACAAATTAAATACCTGACAGCTTAGCAAGAACGAAGTAATATTCTACGTTCGTTTTCACTAACAGCTATAGTTTCTTCAATCTTGCCTGTCACTTGTGTTCCGTCTTCTAGATCCACCGTCCACTGTTCGCCAACTACGGGAAGGGGACATTCACCTTCTACCTCTTGCCATCTTAGGAAAACGCCATCTAAGTAATAGTCAAAGATGCAAAAATGCTGGTTTCTCTGTCTGTTTTGAGTAGTCATAGTAATTCTCCCAAATTCTAAACATTTTGTTTTTGCAGCCTTAACTACCAATCTCTACCAGACTTTCTCTACTGAGATTTGTCTTGGCTAAATTAGCTAATTCCAAATTTGCCCCAATCAAACTCGCGCTGCTCAAATTTGCCTCCACCAAAATAGCTTCATAGAGATTGGCATTGGCTAGATTTGCGCCTACCAAGTTCGCACCTCTAAGATTTGCCCCACTCAAGTCGGCTTCAACCAAACTGACGCTGTTGAGATTAGCATTGGCTAGATTTGCCTCTCTAAGAGTTGCGTTCAAGAAGGCACCGCTAAAATTTGCTCCTTTTAAAGATGCATGAGAAAGATCTGCGCCACTCAAATTTGCCCCGCTTAAGTTACCACCGTTGAGAGTAATTTCTCTGAGGTTGGCATTGGCTAACTTGGCACCTCCAAGATTTGCCCCAATTAGATCGGCATCGCTGAGATTAGCATCAACCAAACAAGCAGCACTAAGATTTGCCCCAATCAGGTTGGCTTTGCTTAAATTCGCCCCCCTCAAGTCGGCAGCACTGAGATTTGCCCCAATTAGATCGGCATTGTGTAAATCGATCTCTGCCAGATTGGCACGAGACAAACAAACCCCATTGAGATTAACGCCAGCAAAATCTCTGCGCCCTGCACTGTATTCTTCTAATAACTTGGTTGTTTCAAACATTGTCTAGACACTCCCATCGATTAAACTGTGATTACTTGCTCTGGCATAATTGCCCCAGCTAAATTTGCGCCTCTTAAATTGGCGTGAGTCGTAATCGCCCCAGTTAAATTTGCGCCTCTTAGATCTGCACCATAAAGGTTTGCGCCTCTTAAATCGGCTTGTTGTAGGTTGGCTTCGATTAAGTTGGCTCCTGCTAGGATTGTTCCTTGGAGATTGGCGTGGGTTAGATTGGCTCTTTGTAATCTAGTGCCAGTTAAGATAGCCTCGGTAAGTTTGCAGAGAGATAGATCTGCCTCTTGGAGTTTGGCACCACTAAAATTAACGGCGATCGCCATTGCTCCACTCAAGTCTGCTTGCTCTAGATTGGCTAAGACCAAAAATGCCCCGCTAAGGTTAGCGTTGCGGAGTATGGCATGGGATAAATCGGCGCGAATCAAATTGATGCCACTGAGTTTGGCTCCAGTTAAATCAGCAGAGCTTAATTCGGCATTGCTAAAGTCGCGATCGCCTTGGGCGTATTGTCGCAGTAAGGTTTCTACATCCATATTTCAAGTTAGTTGTTAGTAGTTACTAAACTTTCACAACTTCCTCAGATTGTTTGATTTTAATAACGAATGTAGCTAGATTTCGCTCGCTAGTTGGATTGACAGTTTGGAGGTTAGCCTTCTGTATTTAATTATATTCTTGATTGATAATCTCTAAACCTCTTTCGACACAAAAAGTCAACAACCAAACCATTTTCAGCTCAAGCAAAGCTGCAATAGCGAAGTTTTAAATAATAATTTAATAGGTATACACCATGATGAATCAACAACGTCTTAAAGCTTATCTCGATGTTATTCAAGGGCTGTTAAGCTGTCCTCAGGGAGAAGAATGGATCTTATTGCGTCAAAATCAAGAATTAGTTAATCTCGAACTAGTCGAGGTGATGGAACAAGTGGCTCATCATCTCACAGCCCAAGGAGATACCAAAGCAGCTAAATATTTGCACAATTGGGCAGGAAAACTACACCATATTCTGACAGACAGCGTTCCTCTGCCTCAAAAAAATCCAGATAAAACTCAGGCATATATAGAACTTATTCAAGCCTTGCTAAGTTGCCCAGATGGTTCTGAAGCAGAAATTTTAGCAGCAAATCAGGATTTGATTGGTCCAGAATTAGTCAAGGTGATGCAACAGATTGCTAGCAAGATGGCATCAGAAGGTGATCGCGAAACAGCCAACGTGCTGAATAATTTAGCGACAGATTTGAACCGCACTTGGCTACAGCATCATGAATTCGAGCCTACCTATAAACAAGAGATCGCTTCCGATCCCTGGTTAGACGAGGATGCTGATTTATCAACCACAGAAACTACTTCAAAGAGTTTAGCAGCAACAGATAAAGCAACAGAAAAATCCCCATCATTATCTTCTCCTGCTCAAACCGAGAAAGATGAATCCCTCCCAGAATTGCTCGCAGAAATCTGTGACTCTTTAATTAAGTTAGAAACTATTTTAGCCTCTCGTCTGCAACCAACAAATCCCCTATGGTATATGGATGTTTTAGAAAAAGCGGAGGCTGCCAACTGGATCTTGACCACTGATGAAGTGGAACAGCTAATTGGCATCAAACCTCACTGTCATCACGATGAGACTTCTTTTCATCGAGGTAGTTGGGTATTTGTTAAGTCGGGCAAGGTAGGGGCGCAGATGGGTTGGAAAGTTCAGAAAAATCAGGGTGGTTAGTCCCTAATCCTAAAGGATTCCCACAGGGATACCGCAAGCATAACCGCTACGTATCGTTAGTTGTTAGTCGTTGATGGTTGTTGGAAGTCAAATTTTCACAAGTTCCTCAAATTTTTTTTCTAAAACAGTAAGTGTAGAGCAATGGACAATTTGAGTTGTTCGCCAAATCTAAAACCAACTATCTACCGCCTATACACTAATTTGAGGTTCAATCATGGAACTTCTACGATATAAAAAGTCACAAGATCCGCCTTCTACAGAAAAACCATCAAAGCCAGTCCAAAAAAAGTACAATCCCTGGCTGATTGGTTTAATGATCCTTGCTTTGGGTGGGGGAATGAGTTATTGGTATGCTGCGCGGATTAAAACCACCACCGTCGAACCAGAACCGATTACTAACTATGTACCCGTAGCTGTAACGGCTTTGGGTAGATTAGAACCCGCAGGAGAAGTGATTAAACTTTCGGTGGCCAATGCTCAAGATAGTCGCGTTAATGAATTGTATGTCCAAGAAGGCGATCGCGTCTCAGCAGGACAATTGATTGCTACTCTTCAGGGTTTAGACCAAAAGCAGGCAGAACTAGCAGCAGCCAAACAGAATGTCGCGGTTTATCGGGCTAAATTAGAGCAAGTTAAGGCAGGAGAAGCCAAGCAAGCAGAAATTGCTGCCCAAAAAGCTAATATTGCCCGTTTACAGGCTCAGTTACGTAATGAAAGGATTGAAAGAGAGGCGGAAATAGCTGATGCTAAAGCTGAGTTGAAAAATGCCGAGATCAACTATAAACGCTATCAGAGTCTCTATCAAGATGGGGCAGTAAGCAAAGCGGATTTGGACGATCGCCAGGAACTATTTGACCGCTCGCAAGCCAGATTAAATCGCGTACAAGCCAGGCAAGCCAACACCGTTGCTACCTTACAGGAACAAATCGCCCAAGAACGGGCAATGCTAGACAAACTAAGGGAAGTTCGCCCCGTAGACTTAGCCGAGGCACAAGCCGAATTAGATTATGCGATCGCTCAGGTAGCCAGAATTGAATCGGAACTTGAAGACTACTATGTGCGCGTACCGATAGACGGACAAATACTCAAGATCAATACTCTGGTAGGAGAACAGGTAGATACTGGTCAAGGCATCGTCGAACTGGGTAGAACTGGTCAAATGTATGCGATCGCCGAAGTCTACGAAACCGATGTCGGTAAGGTGAAAGTCGGACAACCAGCCACGGTAATCAGCGAACATGGTGGCTTTGAAGGGAAACTACAGGGAACAGTAGACCATATCGGCTTACAGATTAAAAAACAAGACATTTTAGAATCCGATCCTGCTGCGAATAAAGATGCCCGTGTAGTTGAAGTCAAAGTACGCCTCGATCCTCAAGATAGCCAGAAGGTTGCAGGGTTAACTAATTTGCAGGTACGGGTAAAAATTGATCTGGATGGGGGGGGTCAATGACCAATGACCAATGACTATTAAAACCCTACTAAAAAGATTCAACAAAGAACCCCCTTTGGGCTGGACACAACTGCGCCATCAAAAAGTTCGCCTGTTGGTAGCTTTAATCGCCATTGCTTCTGCCGATATTATGATTTTTACCATGCAGGGGTTTAGGACGAGTATGTTTGGTGGGGCGACTAACCTGCACAAGCAACTGCGCGGAGACTTGTTTTTAGTTAGCAATCGTACCGAATTTCTTGGTGATGGTCAAACCTTCGATCGCCGTCATTTGTTTCAAGCTGAAGCGATCGCTGGAGTAGCATCGGCTGACCCACTATACTTTTCTTTTGGCAACTGGATTAATCCTTGGAATCAGAAAATAAGCAGCGTCGGCATCATCGCTTTCGATCCCGTCCGTCCAGTAACAAATCTGCCTCAAGTAAATAAACAGCTAGAACAAATTAAGCTGCCTAATACAGTTCTGTTTGACAGTTTATCTCTCCCCAAATTAGGTTCTGTCCCTGAGTCTCTAGCTACGGGGAAAACCGTTACCACTGAGTTATCAGGACGTAGAATCAATGTGGGTGGCATTTTTACGATGGGCAGCACCATCTTTATCGACGGACACCTGGTTACTAGTGATTGGAATTATCTACGTTTGTTCGGTGCCGATAGCATTGACAATTTGAGCATTGGCATCGTTACGCTTCAGCCTGGTGTGGATTTAGAGACGGTAAAAAGTAAAGTTCGGGCATATTTGCCCCAAGACGTTGAAGTGATGACCCATCGAGAATTTATCAAAGCCGAAGAAGACTACTGGGCGAAAGTTCCTGGTGGCATACTGTTTAACTTTGGCGTGGTGATGGGATTTTTTACTGGGGTGGTGATTGTTTATGAAGTATTACACGCAGATGTTAACGACCATTTAGCCGAATATGCCACCCTCAAAGCGATGGGCTATTCAGATCGGAATCTGTTGATGGTGGTTTTCCAAGAAGCAATTATTCTTGGCGTATTAGGCTTTATTCCTGGATTTATTGGTTCGCTGGGGATCTATACTTTACTCGGATCTTTGACCCGCATTCCCTTGCCGATGCGATTTGATGTTGTCTCACAAGTGTTTATTCTTACTATTTTGATGTGCTTGATTTCGGCTGCGATCGCCATGCGGAAACTCCAGTCTGCCGATCCAGCAGATGTATTTTAAGTTCGTTGTTAGAGACAACGCATGCGTTGTCTGTACAGTAATATCGATGGAGAAGACACGATGAAACAGTGGTATGAAGAATTATTTACCAACTATGCCCTCAAATACGATCGCGAGAGTTTCGTTCAAGGCACAATGGGAGAATGTGATTTTATCGAGCGGGAGATAAATTACGATAAAAATACACGCATCCTAGATATTGGATGTGGCACTGGCAGACATTCTATTCAATTGGCAAAAAGAGGATATAACGTTACGGGAATCGATCTATCCGAATCTCAATTAGAAAGAGCAAGACAAAAGGCATCCGCCCAGAATTTATCAATTAATTTTGAACGACAAGACGCAAGGCAACTAACTTTTTGTGCTGAATTCGAGTTGGTAATTATGCTTTGTGAGGGGGCTTTTTCCTTAATGGAAAACGATGAGATGAATTTCCAAATTCTTAGCAATGCCAGCAAAGCTTTGAAGCCCAAGGGAAAATTAATATTTACTACCCTAAACGGATTATTTCCCTTATTTCATTCAGTTAAAGAATTTATGGCTTCGGCGAGTAAAGAAGGAAATGCTCAATACGATAATAATTCATTCGATCTAATGACATTTCGCGATCGCCATACGATTCAGATTGAGGACGATCTGGGTAACACCAAAGAATTGGAATGCAACGAAAGATATTATGTTCCATCTGAAATTACCTGGCTTCTAAAAACCCTCGATTTTAAGGTTATTGATATATTTGCTGCCAAACTTGGTGCTTTCAGCCGTCAAGATCCGCTAACCACCGAAGACTTTGAAATGTTAGTCATAGCCGAGAAATAAACACTACCTACTGTACGGGCGAACAGCCGTTCGCCCTTACCAATAATGCCTCTCAAAACCCTACTCAAAAAATTCACCCAAGAACCTCCTCTGGGTTGGGCGCAATTATCTCATCAGAAAATCCGCATGATTGTCGCCGTGTCGGGAATTGCCTTTGCCGATATTTTAATTTTTATGCAGCTTGGATTTTATCACAGCATTTTTGATGGTGTAACTCGCGTCAATGAAAATCTAACGGGCGATTTATATTTGGTTAGTTCGCGGGCTAAGTTTATAGATGATGGACAAAACTTTGATCGCCGTCATCTGTATCAAGCGGATGCAGTAGAGGGCATAGATTCAGCCAGTCCTTTTTATTATTCCCATGCAGGCTGGGTTAATCCGTGGAATAAAAAAGTAACCGACGTGGCTATTCTCGCTTTCGATCCGACTCGCCCTGTTTTAAATTTACCCGATGTCAATCAACAGCTATCACAAATCAAACTACCAGATAAAGTCTTGGTAGATCGTCAAGCTAGACCAGATTTAGGCGCGATCGCTCAAAGTTTTGATAATGGTGAACCCGTTGTCACAGAAGTATCGGGACGGAGAATAAGGGTAGGCGGAATGTTCGATTTTGGCAGCACTCTGTTTGTCGAAGGATTTTTAGTTACTAGCGACTGGAACTATCTCCGATTAAACGGTGCAGATAGTATCGATCAGGTAAAAGTCGGCGTATTAAATATAGATTCTGGAGAAAACCTAGAGACAGTGAAAGCCAGGGTGAGAGCTAGTATGCCTGCTGAGGTTGCCGTAATGACCCATCAAGAATTTGTGGCAGCCGAAAAAGACTTTTGGGATAAAAACCACCCCGCAGGAGCGATCTTTAACTTTGGAGTAGCGATGGGTTTTGTCGTCGGAGTAGTTATTGTCTATCAAGTGTTATTTGCCGACGTGAACGATCACCTATCCGAGTACGCCACCCTTAAAGCCATGGGATATCGCGATCGCAACCTCTTAACCGTAGTGTTCCAAGAAGCAACTATTTTAGCCGTACTGGGTTTTGTACCAGGTTTGGTCGCATCTATTGGGATGTATGGCTTACTCGAAAGCTTGACCCAGATGCCCTTAGCAATGAGTTCGGAAGTTGCTTGGCGGGTATTTTCCCTCACCGTTACCATGTGTCTGGCTTCAGGAGCGATCGCCATACGAAAACTTCAATCTGCCGATCCCGCAGATGTATTTTAAACCACTAACCACTAACCACTAACCACTAACAACCAACCATGCCTCTAAAATCCCTTCTAAAAAGATTTACCAAAGAACCCCCTCTGGGTTGGGCGCAACTGTCCCATCAAAAAATCCGCATGATTGTCGCCGTGTCGGGAATCGCCTTTGCCGACATCTTAATTTTCATGCAGCTTGGGTTTTATACTAGCTTGTTTGGCGGTGTTACTCGCATTCACGAACATCTCAATGGCGATCTATTTTTGGTGAGTGCTAGGGCGAAAACTCTCATTGATGGTCAAAATTTTTCCCATCGTCATCTATATCAAGCTGCTGCTGTCAAAGGAATTACTTCGGCTAGTCCTTTTTATTATGCTAATGCTGGCTGGATTAATCCCTGGGAAAAGAAAGTAACCAGCGTAGCGATTTTGGCATTCGATCCCGCCCATCCTGTCTTAAATTTGCCAGAAGTCAATCAACAACTAGAACAAATCAAACTACCAGATAAAGTCTTGGTAGATCGCCTAGCACGACCAGATTTAGGACCAATTGCTGAAACTTTAGCGCGAGGAAAACCAGTTAGTACGGAAATATTGAACCGTAGAATTAGCGTTGGGGGGATGTTCACTTTGGGTAGTACTCTTTTTACCGAAGGCTATCTAATTACTAGCGACTGGAATTATCTGCGGTTATACGGTAGAGATAGTATTGATAATGTAACGGTAGGTGTACTTAAAGTTAAAATTGATGCCGAGATAGAAACAGTCAAGCAAAAACTCAAAGCTAGCCTACCTGCTGACGTTGCTGTCATGACTCACGAAGAATTTATTGCAGCCGAAAAAGAATTTTGGGCGCAAAATCACCCCGCAGGAACGATCTTCAACTTCGGCGTGGTGATGGGCTTTATCGTCGGAGTAGTAATCGTCTATCAGGTTTTATTTGCCGATGTTAACGATCACCTATCAGAATATGCCACTCTCAAAGCAATGGGTTATGCCGATAAAAGTTTGTTAATAGTAGTTTTTCAAGAAGCAATCATCTTAGCGGTACTGGGTTTTATCCCTGGTTTTGGCGTATCGATCGGAATGTATGCTTTATTAGAAGGCTTAACGCAAATGCCCTTGGCAATGGGTTCTGAGGTGGCTTTGAGAGTGTTTGTCCTTACCGTTACCATGTGTATGGTTAGTAGCGCGATCGCCATTCGGAAACTACAATCTGCCGATCCTGCTGAGGTTTTTTAGTTTGGATAATTGTTAGTTGTTAGTCGTATAACGCTGATGCTATTTTTTCTCTGACACCTGGAGAACGAAAACCCAAGACAAGATCTTTTCCGTCTATTCCTCTTGCGATAAGTTCGCGATCAATATAAACCTCAGTACTATTATTTTGAATCCACACTTTACCATCAACTAAATCTAGCTGAATAGCGCAACCGTAGATCCGATAATCATTGCGCCAGCCAACGTGCATCACTAAAAAGCGATCGCGCTCTAGATCGAAAATTAATTGTGCTTCAGGATCGTTGTCAGCAAAATCTTGAAGAAACTGGCAGATAATCTGACGGTATTGGTTTATTTTATCCATTGTTCGATAGCCTCTTGGTTGGGATCGTAGATTATTAGCAAAATACTATAGCGATCGATAACTGTTTTGGCTGGTTCAAAACGCAAAAAAGCCTGATATACATCTTTGGGTACGGCTAAATAGAGTATATCCGTTCTGGTTCTTCTGAAAATTCTAAAGCAATGCGATAATTTATGAACTGACCAAGGGCTGTATGAAACTCCGAAATAATAGTAATTTCAAGGTAGGTTCATAACCCAATGTTTTAACTATATTTGAAATTCCTGTGAAATTTGGATCGTGAAGAGTAAAAGTGTCGAATAAAAGTAGTTTGTCAATCAGAGATTGTAAATTGAAAATACTATTATCGCTCTCCAAATACAATGCAGAATGAGAACCGAAAAGATTATTACAAATATTACTATTCATATAAGCATGAATGTACGTATATTATCCGCATGCAGTTATGAGTGAAACATCAATACCTAAAGATAGTCGCATCGATTTGCGAGTCACTAGTGAACAAAAAGCTTTGCTAGAAAAGGCAGCTTCGATTAAGGGGGTTTCATTGAGTGCTTATACCTTGCTGCATTTATTACCCTTGGCGCAAAAGGATATTGAAGAGCGCGAGAGACTGACCTTATCTAATCGCGATCGCGATTTGTTTCTGACGGCGTTAGAGAACCCACCTGAGTTAAAAGGAAAATTAAAGTCTGCCATAGCTGATTATCAGACTAAGTATGGTAAGTAATCATTGGAATTTTGAGCCGATTCAGATTTATCTCAAACATGAGTTTATCCCTTTTGAAGATGCACCACTGTCACTATTTTTGCCCGTAAAAGCGATCGCCTCTATTTTATAGACTTTCATGCCCTGATTTTTGTTTTCACTAAACCAATAGAAATCCTACTCACAACTTTTTCAACTTATAGATTCATTATCAAAACTGTAGAGAGTATTGAGAGGCAGTGTTTTAGAGTACGTTGTGAGGGTAGGGGTGAACGGCGGTTCGCCTATAGAAATTGTTAGTAAGCGATCGCAAATATATCTATGGAGAAAACATCATGAAACATACGATAATAATTCATTCGATCTAATGACATTTCGCGATCGCCATATGATCCAGATTGAGGACGATCTGGGTAACACCAAAGAACTTAAGTGTGACGAAAGATATTATGTTCCATCCGAAATTACCTGGCTTTTGAAAACACTCGATTTTAAAGTAATCGATATTTTTGGGGCAAAACTTGGTGCTTTTAGTCGTCAGGACAAGTTAACAACTGAAGACTATGAGATGTTAGTCATAGCCGAAAAATAACCCCCAAATAACTTACAAACTTGGCTTGTATAAAATTGGGAAACCCTATCTTATCTTGTCAAGATTATTTCCCGTTCATTGAAACCAACTTCTTTAAAACCAATCGATTTATAAAAATCAATTGCCTCCGTGTATCTAGGGTCTGTATCGACAAACAAATGTTGATACTTTTGGCTTTTGATCCATTCTTCGGAGAATGCGACTAATTGCTTGGCAATTCCTTTTCTCCGATGTGTTGGATCGACATACAAGCTTTCAATATATCCGACAGGTGAGTTTTGATAGCCAGGCAACTCTTTTCTGATAGAAGTTTCGATGAAACCTGATAATTTGTTGTCTTCATTTTCATAGACGAGAATATGATAATCAAGTTCTCCAAGTATGGTTCTTTTGCTGAAAATTTTTTCAATCTCCGCAAGTAATAGCTGTGAGTTGCATTCAGGATATAGCTGCTCTCTCATCCGTAGCCATTCATCGAAGTCATTTTGTGTAGCTTCTCGTATCATTTTCGGTATTTTTCATATTGGGCTAACTATTTATTACGCAGAAGCTTTTTTTGCATTCACCTCATAAGTCATATATGTTAAGAGTTTTTCACTCTATTTTTATTGTAAACCGTGTGTAAACTATTACTAGCTGTTGATAAATTCCACAACGTCAAGAAACATCAGCGTATATCTTATGCCATTTACAGTTTCTTCCTTGTCTCTAGCTGAAAATCCTAAAGATTTGTATGCGGAAACAGCGTTGGGAGCGGAATTTACAGTAATTTCAGCAAGCTTTGGGTTATTATCCAGACATGCCCGAACAGCCCTTTTTAATAGCTCTCTTCCGATTCCTTGACGCTGGAATTTCCTCGCTACAAAAAAGTGCGAGATATGACTATAGTTTCGGGTTTCGATGACTCCAATAATTTCGTTGTCTGATTCTGCAACTATGACAGAGTGATTGAGTTTAGTTCTCTCTGCTAAGAGATCGGGATGAGTATGTTTTATGAATTCAGCAACGCCCTCTTCACTTTGCTGGGGTGCTACGAATTGATAAAAAACAGCTAAAACCAGATTGATTATTTGACTCTCCTCCCCCGGCTTCATCTGGCGGTAGTGTACTAAATGCTCCATCGAGCTTCCTTAAGCTATCTTACTTTGCGATCGATGCCTCGCTTCAGAGGCAAAATAGGGTGTAGTACTGTTTATCTCTATACTGTATTCATCTGACTCTCTAATTTTATTTAACATATCAAACTTAGCTTTCTCGCTTGAAAACGTGGAGGATTAAACAGATTTCCTGGTTCTTAAAGAGGAAGTCGTGAGAAAATTAGCGCGATCGCATCAGAGGCAAATTACTTCGATCTTGCGGAGGTATTTTAAAGCTTGATTGTTTACCGAAAGCAGTATATTTGAGAGACTACAACTTAGAAAATCGATCTTATGAGTCCAGAAAAGCGATCGCGTCCGTTTTATTGTAATCTCCCCCAAAATCCCGATACCGTTGATATTGCCGATTCAGAAGCTGCTTTTGAAGTTATTCATGATGCGATCCTCAATCTCTGGGATACGGTTAACAAATTGTCTACTATTCAACCACCAAGACGAGAACGTTATCGCGTTACCCTCTTTGGTTCGGCGAGAATTAAACCCGATACTCCTCTCTATAACGGAGTTCGCGATCTAGCGGGGGAACTAACCAAAATGGGTTGCGACATTGTTACTGGTGGTGGTCCTGGTTTGATGCAGGCAGCAAATGAAGGCAGTGTAATCGCCGATCCTGAAAATATTACCAAATCGATCGGTATTCGGGTAGATCTGGGATTTGAGCAAGACACTAATCCCTTTGTCGAACAAGTCTATCTCCATCGCACTTTCTTTTCTCGACTGCATCATTTTGTACTTGCCTCTGACGCTTTTATAGTGCTACCAGGGGGGATTGGGACGGCTTTGGAAGCTCTGATGATTTGGCAATTATTGCAAGTTCGTAGACTGCAAGATACACCCTTTATCATGGTTGGTACAATGTGGAGTGAGCTAGCAATCTGGGCTAAAAAACACACTATTGATGTCGAGCCACCAATGGCAGATCCTGCGGACATGAGTATTCCCGAATGTGTAGCTACTTGCTCTGAAGCGATCGCCTTGCTAAAAAAAGCCCATCAACAATGGCAAGACTGTAATCCTACAACTTAGATCGAAAGTGATTGAGTAAGAATGTTGCAACTATAGCCGTACAAAATTATATTAGGACAAGTTTAGTTAACTGCTCGTCCCTAAAGGGATACCGAGACCGAAGGGAATCCTTGACGCGAAGCTAACCCTTTAGGGTAGGATAGGGCTTCGCATATAAGTAGCAAGTAGCAAGTAGCAAGTAGCAAGTGTCCTAACCTAAATACGTAATGCTATATATGGTGGCGCGAGAAGTAGAGCTGCAATTGTCCAGTGGTACCCAGAAAAATTATAAGTGATAGATATCTGGCAGCTGTCGGTATTTTTGGTCGAAATCGATTCCATAACCTACTATAAACAAATCTTCTACCTCAAACCCTAAATAATTGATCGTGACTGGTACTCGGCGACGTGATGGTTTATCTAATAAAGCACATAATTTTAGAGAAGCAGGCTGAAAGTCGCGTAAATATTTCAGTGCTGTATCGGTTGTAATACCCGTATCAACGATATCTTCTACTAAAACAACATCTTTACCAGCGATCGCTTTTGATGGTGGACTCATGATTATTTTGGCTTTACCAGAACTGACCGTTGAGGATCCATAACTAGACAAGCGAAGAAATTCTATATATTCAAAAGTTAATCAAAAAGTTTAATCAGATCATGTGTTGTAAGCAACTTCACAACTTTCTCAAATTCTTCGTCTATAACAAACTTGTAGGCAATAAATAAATCTTAATAAAGTGGTAGTTAAAACTTTAACCATCAACGATCGCCTTATTAGTGCGCGAGAGTCAGAAACCATTCTCGAAGCTGCAAGAGATGCGGATATTCACATTCCTACTCTCTGCCATTTAGAGGGAGTATCCGATATTGGTGCTTGTCGCCTCTGCCTGGTCGAGATTGCTGGCAGTAGCCAACTCCAGCCTGCCTGTGTGACGAAGGTTGCCGAAGGAATGGAGATTCAAACTAACAGCGAGAGGCTACAAAAATACCGTCGAATGATCATTGAAATGCTTTTTGCCGAAGGCAACCACATATGCGCGGTATGTGTGGCTAACGGCAACTGCGAATTACAGGATCTAGCGGTAGAAATGGGCATGGATAGCGTTAGCTTGACCTATCAGTTTCCTCAGCGTACTGTAGATCTATCCCACGAGCGCTTCGGTATCGACCATAATCGCTGTGTTCTTTGTACTCGCTGTGTTAGAGTCTGTGACGAAATTGAAGGAGCGCATACTTGGGATATGGCGGGGAGAGGACATAGTTCTCATGTGATTACCGACCTCAATCAGCCTTGGGGAACTGCTGATAGCTGTACCTCTTGCGGAAAATGTCTGATGGCTTGTCCGACGGGGGCAATCTTTTCTCAGGGTTCGACGGTAGGAGAAATGAGTAAAGAGCGATCGAAGTTAGAGTTTATTACAATAGCTAGGAAAAAAGGAGAATGGGTTAGTCGTTAGTCGTTAGTCGTTGGTAGTTAGTAGTTAGTAGTTAGTAGTTAGTAGTTAGTCGTTGGTCGTTGGTCGTTAGTTCCTAAAGGGATATATGCGGAGCCCTAAAGGATTCCCTAACGGTCTCGGTATCCTTTAGGACACCTTCGCATATCGTTAGTATTTGGTAGTTGGTCAAAATGAACAAACTAAAATTAGCAACAGTATGGCTTGGTGGCTGTTCTGGTTGCCATATGTCTTTTTTGGATTTAGATGAATGGCTGATCGATTTAGCTGCGAAAGTAGAATTAGTCTACAGTCCCTTGGCAGATATTAAGGAATATCCTGAAGGAGTGGATTTAGTCTTAGTGGAAGGTGCGGTAGCAAACGAAGATAATCTAGAACTAATCAAAAAAGTACGCGATCGCTCCTCAATTCTAGTTTCCTTTGGTGACTGTGCGGTGACGGGTAACGTTACTGCGATGCGTAATCCTGTTGGCGAGCCTGAATCTTTTCTTCAGCGTTGTTACCTTGAAGCTGCCGATATTCAAAATCAAATACCCCACGAGCCAGGAATCGTGCCGACTTTGTTAGATCGAGTCTTACCAGTACATCATATAGTAGATGTAGATGTTTATCTTCCTGGTTGTCCACCCAACGCCGATCGCATTCGCGCAGCTTTGGAAATGTTGTTGAGGGGCGAAGTTTCTCGTTTGACGGGAGAATCGATTAGATTTGGTTGAAATCTCGAATTTCTTTGGGCAGTAAAAAGCAGCAAGTAAGAAGTAGCGAGTAATATTCACTCTATTGATACAGAATTATCAATTAGTCGAGACTTTCTGTTTATGGTTGTAATTTAATTAATATTACTATATAGTTATATAATAATATAAAAAGCCTCACGGGTTCTTCAAGTTATTTTATTAATCTTAAGATGAGGCAAGTTAAAACCTTTCGCTTGGAGTGGATCAGATGTTATTTCGCCAATTATATGACAGCGAATCTAGTACCTATACTTACTTACTGGCAGATTTAGAACTCAATGAAGCAATCTTAGTCGATCCTGTTTTAGAACAGGTAGATCGGGATTTGCAGCTGCTCAAAGAATTAGGTTTGAGTCTGCGTTACTGTTTGGAAACTCATATTCACGCCGACCATATTACGGGTACGGGTAAACTGCGAGAATTAACGGGCTGTTTGGGGATTGTTCCTGCTAACGCTCATGCTGAGTGTGCTAACCGCCATATTCAGGATGAAGAAGATTTAGAATTAGGTTCGATAGTAGTAGAAGCGATCGCCACTCCTGGACATACAGATAGTCACATGGCTTATTTAGTTAATGGAGAAAGAGTTTTAACGGGCGATGCTTTGTTTATTCGTGGCTGTGGCAGAACGGATTTTCAAAGTGGTGATGCGGGAACGCTTTATGACTCGGTTACAACCAGACTATTTACTTTGCCTAATGCCACCTTGGTCTATCCCGCTCATGACTATCGAGGTCATACGGTTTCGACGATTGGGGAAGAAAAAAGCTGGAATCCACGCTTTGTCGGTCGCGATCGCGATAATTTTATTCAGTTTATGAATAATCTTAATCTGCCCGACCCTAAAAAGATGATGGAAGCAGTACCAGCTAACGAACAATGTGGGCGTAATTTAGCAACAGTTGAGTAACAATTATGGCTACCTGGATTACGGGACATCTCTTGGCGTTACTGATCGGTCTGAGTTTGGGGCTGATTGGCGGTGGTGGCTCGATTCTAGCCGTACCGATTTTAGTCTATGTCTTGGGTTTGGATGCCAAAACTGCGATCGCCATGAGCTTGGCAATTGTCGGTATTGTCAGTTTGATTGGCGTAATTCCTCACTGGAAACAGGGTAATGTCAATCTAAAAACTGCTCTTGGCTTTACACCACCTGCCATGTTGGGAGCATTTCTAGGAGCGCGTTTAGCAGCACTACCTTTGATTACCGATACCATTCAACTAGTCTGCTTTGCCGTGGTGATGCTAATTGCCAGCTATTTCATGATTCGCCAGCCAGTAAAAGAGAGGTTAGAGCAGGTTAAGTTGCCTATTGCCAAAAAGCATCAATCCCAATATTCTTGGCTGGCAATAACTCTAGAAGGATTGGGTGTAGGCATTATAACTGGCTTTGTTGGTGTTGGCGGAGGCTTTGCCATTATTCCCGCCCTGGTACTGCTGGGAGGAATCCCGATGAAGGAAGCGATTGGTACTTCGTTACTGATTATTACTTTCAAATCAGCTACGGGTTTTGTTGGCTACTTAGATCGAGTAATCATTGACTGGAATTTGATGCTTACCTTTACTACGGTAGCGATCTTGGGCGTATTTTGGGGAGCTTATTTTTCAGGAAAGATCCAGGGGGCAAAATTACAGCAGACGTTTGGTTATTTTCTGATTGCCGTAGCAATTTTCATTCTCATCAAACGTTAGCCAACAGACTAACTATACCAACTATAAGGTAGGCAATCTCTCAACCTACTAAGAGTAAGAAATGCTAACTGACTATTTTGCCCACCCTACTCACTAACTACAACTATCAAGGAGATTAACCATGACCACTACCAATAATCGACAACTGCAAGAGATCGATGCCGTTACCTTAAACAAATGGCTCAAAAGCGATCGCGCATTGTTAATAGACGTTAGAGAACCTGGTGAATTTGCTGCTGAATATATACCAGGAGCAAAACTGATGTCTCTTTCTGATTTTGACCATCACAGAATACCAAAAGATCCTAACAAGCGGATTGTATTGCAGTGTCAGTCTGGCAACCGTTCGGCACAAGCAGCACAAAAAATGTTTGCAGCTGGTTTTACTGAAGTCTTCCATCTGCAAGGAGGCTTACCGACTTGGAAAGCTGCGGGATACTCTACCATAGTCAATCAGAATGCACCTATTAGTATGTTCCGCCAAGTACAAATTGTGGCTGGTTCGCTAGTCTTTATCGGAACTGGATTAGGAGCTTTTGTTTCACCTTGGTTCTTAATCGTCAGTGGTTTTGTTGGTGCGGGCTTGGTGTTTGCTGGCGTGACTAATACCTGTGCCATGGCGATGTTACTGGCGAAATTACCCTATAACCAAAAAGCAGTAAACACAGGAGATATGGTTTTGTAAATTGTTTGATAGATTAAATTAACAGGAGGTTAAAACCATGAAGACTACCTCAGTATCCCATGAATTAGAAACTGGCGACATTACCGTGTTGAGTAATTTAACTAGTGTTACTACCAACGTCAAAAGAATTTCCAGACTAGAAGCAGTTAAAGGAAAAGAAGCAGCAAATCCCGCTGCGATTCATGTCGATCTTCAAGTTAAACCACACCAAGAACATTTACCTAGTGTTGTAGGAGAGACTGAAGAGTTGGATTTAGTATTGAGCCTTGATGATGCAGTAGAAATTGGGCTTCTCATGGTAGCAATGGGTTTGGAAAATAAATCTCGTTTGGAGGTAGACGAAGTTTTTAAGCGGTTATTTGAGCTTACTTGTGAATTGCATAGCTAAAACTAGATTCAGCGATCGCTATCTCAATCGCATACCTGATTGTAGAGAATCGACCCGATCGTAGTTTGATAACTGTTGCTCCAATAATAGTTGTTACTATACTAAACAACTATCAAAGCTAGGGATTAAGTTGATATGTGGGAAAAACGAAGTGCTACTTCTTTGTCACGTTTATTACCCAGATTGTCAGAACGTTTTAGCGATCGCGTCGAGGCAGAAGAATGGCAGGGTTACGTAGGCAGACTCAAAACCCATTTTCCGCACCTGTTTCAGCTACTCTACAAGCTCTATAGCGATCGCTATGATTTTTTTTATCATTTAGAAAATATTTTGGCGATCGCTACTAAAATGTGGCTAGCTAGACCCGACGATCTCAAAGCTCTTGATGTCATACGCCAAGCCGATCCGCGCTGGTATCAATCTCACCGCATAGTTGGGGCAATGTGCTATGTCGATCTATTCGCTGGCGATTTTCAGGGAATCCGCGATCGCATCCCTTACCTCACAGAATTGGGCATTACTTATCTACACTTGATGCCTTTATTTAAAAGTCCCGAAGGTGATAATGATGGCGGTTATGCGATCAGCAGCTATCGAGAGGTCAACCCCGCTTTGGGAAGCATCGAAGAGTTGTCACTGTTAGCTACAGAATTAAGACAGCATGGCATTAGCTTGGTAATTGATTTTATCTTTAACCACACCTCTGACGAACACGAATGGGCAAAACGGGCATTGTCAGGAGATCCTGATTACCAAGAATACTATCGAATGTATCCTGACCGAGAACAGCCCGATACTTTTGAAAAAACGGTCAATTCGGTATTTCCTGACGAACATCCAGGCTGCTTTACTTACAGAAACGAAATCAGTCAATGGATTTGGACTACTTTTTGTAACTATCAATGGGATTTGAACTACGAGAATCCGATTGTATTTGGTCGGATGGCAGAAGAGATGTTGTTTTTGGCAAATATTGGAGTAGAGGTTCTACGATTGGATGCGGTGGCGTTTTTGTGGAAAAAACAGGGAACGAGTTGTGAGAATTTGCCCGAAGCACACCTGTTGATTCAAGCATTTAATGCCCTAGTCGAAATTGTCGCCCCTGCAATGGTATTTAAATCCGAGGCAATTGTTCATCCCGATGAAGTTGTCCGCTATGTCAGTAAAGAAGAATGCCCCCTTTCCTATAATCCGCAACTGATGGCATTGTTGTGGAATACTTTAGCCGTCAAGAATACTCGTTTACTACGTTACGGCATCGAAAAGCGATTCACTTTGCCAGAAGGCTGTACTTGGGTAAACTATATTCGCTGTCATGATGATATTGGCTGGGGAATTTCTGATGATGATATGCAAGATTTGGAAATCGATCCCTACAAACATCGGCAGTATCTCACTAAATTTTATACTGGTCAAATACCAGGTAGCTTTGCTAAAGGTCTTACCTTTCAAGAAAAACCCGAAACTGGAGAAGCTCGTATCGTCGGGACTACCGCATCTCTTTGTGGTTTAGAAAATTCGACTAACGATAACGAGTCAAAAAATCTTGACACCGACCTGGCGATTAAACGTATCCTACTATTACATGGCATCATCCTCACCATCGGAGGTATTCCGCTAATTTATTTGGGAGATGAACTGGGGACTCTTAACGACTATACTTACGTAGATTCTCCTGAAAAAGAAGGTGACAGCCGTTGGGTTCATCGTTCAGAATTTAATTGGGAATTGGCAGAACAACGCCGAGATAGTTCTAGCATCCCAGGACGCATTTATCTAGGATTTTAAAACTGATTCAAATTCGTCAGCAAAACCGTGCTTTTAGCGGTGCTAACACTAGAATTATCGACCCTGGTAACGACTCTATTTTGGGTTATTTTCGCCATCACCAAGGGCAAAATGTTTTGGTCTTAGCTAACTTTAGCGATCGCGAACAGGTAATTGAAGGCAGACAGTTGAGACTGTTGGGAATGCGAAAAATTCTGACCAATATTGTTTCGAGCAAGACAATTTCTGCCGTTAAGAAACTCACCCTCGAACCCTATCAGTTGGCAATTTTGTTGTAAGGCGATCGTCTTTACCCCAGCATCCAGGTTCTTCTCTGGCTTGGATTATTGGTGGAGTAGTAGCAATGGCAGTCACAATTTTCCTACTTAAACTATCTCGGAGTCCTCGGAAAATTACTAGCGATCGCCAACAGGAAAGAGTTAAAATTACCACTCGCGTTTTAATAGTTAATAGTTAATAGTTGGAAGGACCAAAAAGAATTGTCCCTAGTCCAGTACCCGTAGAATGAGAGCAACTTCCCGTCACTGATGGTATTTTTAAGGCAGAGAGAACAAAAGTAAATGCTTTTGCTAGTGCCAATAACAGCTTGAGTTCTGGATGTTCCTTGGTAATGCGGACAAGCGATCGCAAACCGAACAGAAAAAAAGGTAATGTCACTACCCACCAAATTACTGCCCACTGTAAGGGCAAAAATCCTTCGGCAATGTGCATGGCTTGAGCAGGTGCTGGCGAACCGATAACTAAATAGGCACTCAACCCTGCCATGCTTGCCAGGTGTAATATTTTAGTTTTTTTCATCTACCGTACTCCTTTTATACACTTGAGAAGAAAAGATAGTACGGACAAATTTCTTTGCCAATTAAATTGCATCTGTACCTCACAGATATGTTTTTGTAGTTAAGACTTAAAAAGTGAAAGTAGTACGAATAGTCCCAATAATCAAATCATCGTTATTATCATTGTTATCGGGGGAAGTAACCAAAACCAAACCAGGAGTAATACTGATATTGTCATTTAACTGATATTGATAAAAAGCTTCTAGGTGCAAAGATGTTTCTGCGTCATCATCAAACCCTTCCACATCGATACTCGATTCTGCTACCCAAGGTTCCATCC
>JADEXJ010000258.1 GCA_015207195.1 Pleurocapsales cyanobacterium LEGE 10410 | reverse complement strand
GCTTCAAACAGGTTCTCACTCATTGTCCCCTGCCTGCTGGGTCAGCCTTAGTACATTAGGGAATGCACTATCTCTTGGTAGTTTTCACTCTCCTTGAGCATTACCAAAGTACGCTTCGCAGCGCACCGACCCCACCTTGGGGTGTGCCTTGTTCGGGAAATTGTGGATTCACTCCTGATTTGAGACATCGGCGTAGACCGCCTATAATGAACTCAGGTGCAATTACCCGTTCTAAGATTGCTTGATGACTTATGCGGTCGAAGCATTTTTCAATATCAAGTTCTATGACTCTTTTATTGACTCCATTGCTTTGGCTTCTGAGATTGTTGAACAGGAATTTCTGGGCATCGTGTGTGCCTCTTCCTGGTCTAAATCCGTAGCTTCTGGCATCGAAGGTTGCTTCGTGTGCTGGTTCTAGAGCATATTTGAGTAAACATTGCCATGCTCTATCGGCGATAGTTGGCACTTTTAGTAGACGTGTTGTTCCGTCCTTTTTAGGGATAGGTATTTCACGCAAACCTTGATGTTTCCAGTCTTTGTACTTTTCTTTAAGGACTTTTTCGAGTTGGAATCTTTCCTCAAATGTCAGAGACTTTTTGCCATCTATACCCGCCGTTTTCTTTCCAGCATTCAGTTGAGTTACCTGTCTAATTGCTAGCATCCTTGCAGCATAGGAAGAAAGTACTAGTTTTTGAAGTCTTTTGGCTTTTGCCTTGTCTCCAGTTTTAACTGCTTTAAATATTCTTCTTTGTAAGCGAAATGTTACTTTCTGGAGTTCAGTCCAGTCGGTGAATTTCCAATTATCGCTATAGTTTGTGCTATGCGTCATAATTTCTACTTTACTTAGTTGAATGTTCTCTGATTTCCTTTTGGCAGTTACGCCTCATCCTACCCTCTGCTTGGCTTTCCGCTGCTCATCTAGCCTATCTGGATTTCGACTGATTCCAGAACCAAGTATCAGAGTTTTTATTCGTTCCAACAGTCAGATTGTCTGATGTCTTAGGGTGGTTCAATTTGCCTACTATCTTCTCGGAGAGGCAGCTATTACGCACATAATGCTGCGAGAATAAGCGATAGTGGAATCTACATTATTAAATCAGATTGTAGTTCGCGCGTTAGACACTTTTCTAGAACCTGTTTACCCGTAACATCTCCCCGTTAACGCCAGTGTGCCTAATCTGCTTTGGCTCTGATTGCGTCCTGTTCCCAGCTTCACTCTGTAAGATTCTGAGCTTACTCGGTGTGGGCAGGTAGGGAGTCATTTATCTCCTAAATGGTGGGACTTTAACCCACATCTGGCGTGTTAGTTTAGACTACATACGGTTTTCTCTCCGTCATCATCTAGAATCCCATACCCCTCTATTCTCTAGAGACTCCTGGATTCAACGAACCACACACGCGTACGCGCTGCATTCGCGAGCGTACCAGTGTTGGGCGAGAAGCAGCTATGAAAAGGGGTGTGAGGTTTGGTCGTCCCAAGAAGCTTTCTCCTGAACAAAAAAAATTGATTCTCAAATTGAGAGAAGAAGGTAAGTCGGCTACGGAGTTAGCTAGAACCTTTAATGTAGACCGTTCTACTATTTATCGTTTGAGTGAATAATATTTTCGCCAACCTACACTGGCATTGAGGGGCATCTTTGCAACAGAAGCGAAGGAAGGAGACTTTTAGTAATAATTCCCCGTTTTTAGCATTTCGAGGAATTGATAAAAATACGCCGAAATTATCGATTAAGGTTGCTTTCGGCTACTTGAAAAAACCATCATATCCTCTATTAAATCAAACTTCCAACAGCAAAGTATTTGAGTAGAAATAGAGCGTATATTCAAACTATCCTATTCTCTATCTCAAGAAAGATTTTACTGGGGCAAAATTGACAATGAAATTATGTATGTGTAAATATATGACTGTTAGGTCATATGACTTAATAGTCACAAAGCACATTTATAGCTTTCTGCTATGCCACATCAAACATTTTTCAACCTACCCGACAAAAAACGAAAAGCGATTACCGATTTAGCGATCGCCGAGTTTGCCAATAACGATTATAAAAATGCCTCTATTACTAAGATTGTCAAACAGGCAAAAATAGCAAAAGGCAGCTTTTATCAATACTTTGAAGATAAAAAAGAACTTTATTTATATCTGGTCGATCTTGCTTCCAAAGAGAAACTAGCTTTTATGCGACAGGCACAACCACCCGAAACCAATATGGGCTTTTTTCCCTATCTGCGTTGGCTATTTAGGGGGAGAGCCGAGATACGTGTAAAATAGCGCAAGATAGCCCTCAACCCCTTACTCTGCTTGAATTTAACCTTGCAGTACCGATTAACTATTAAGTTTAAAAAATTATGATTATTCAGTCCAGAAACTCTCGAATATAGAGAGGTTTAGCTGAGTGTAGCGAACATAAATCTTTGATTTGTCCATGCTTTCAGCATGGGACGAACTTTGTTCGTCGTTAAATATTTCAATAGACCTCTTGCATGAATCAGGCGATCGCTAAACTTAACCCGCAATTGTACAGACCCGCAATAAGGTTAAAGCGTAGTCCGAATCGACGACGACGATTGCGGTATGGCTCTCGCATTTTGGGGTAAAACTAGCGAAGAGACTGTTGGCGAAAGTAATCAAAGGAAGATTCAAACGTAATCTATTACCTAAATTGAACTAGCTTTTGGTTTCAAAGTCATAAATCGAGAATAGCGGGTTGCTGCCAGGGGGATGCCATCCAACCAATCGTTAAGACGACACAAATTCAGTCCAATCCATATCAAAATATGTTGTAGATGAGTTTTGGCTAAACCAATATAGCGAGATTGACGCAAAGCGGAACGCCTGACACCTTGAGATATCGTTCCCTCAATTCCTGCTCTTTTGTTATAAGTTTTGAGAAACTTAGGAGTATGCTGAACTTTACGACGAGAGTGAAGCGCAGTATATTCTGATTTTGGATGAATGGTTAACCCTCTTGGTTCGATTTTCGCACGAGTACATCGACTACGAGAAGGACAAGGAGAACAATCTAATTGAGAAAATCTGATATTAATTATTGGTTGCCCCTTGGAATCAGTCTTTTTCTTCCATCCCTTACTTTGATGACCCCTTGGACAAACAGCCACTTGCTTATCCCAATCGATTTGAAAATTAGAATTGGCAAATTTGGGATGATGTTTGGCTTGCCAAGTAGGGTCATTTCGTACTGGACCAATTAATTCGATTCCATAGTTTTCTTGAGCAGAAACTAAATGCCCTGCCGTAACATAACCCAAATCCATCAAGTGTTCTTCTGGAAGTAGGGATTTACTTGATAGGGCTTGATGGATTGGTTCAACTACTACCTCATCAGTAACGGTAGATAAAGTTGTCTGAACGTGAGTAATGAAATTAGGTGTATCTTCATCACAAATTTCAGTTACATGAGCCTTGTAGCCTACCCAATTAACGCTTCTTTTAGAACTGTAGTGAGCTTCTACATCATAAGGAGAATGAATTGCTATAGTCGAGGGAGGCATATCTTTTGGCGATCGCCATTGAACTTTTCCATCAACAGGGGTATAAAATTGCTGAACCCATACTTGTCGCAGAATTTCCACGGCAGGAATCAAGTGTAACCACTGTGGAGCATTAGAGGCATAAACTTTTTTGAGTAAATTAAAACCATCTTCTCCCATTTGAGTTCCCAAAACTTCTCGCTCGGAATCTAGTTTGGGTAGACGATAATTTTCTACTCTCCTTCCATAGCGGTCAAACCAATCTTTTTTGGAACGTTTGGCTAACCAATCAGGGGCAGCGATCGCCAAACTATTAAGAGCTGCCCGCATTGTCTCCCCCAAGGTTTCTAGACGATTGAGAGGACGAATTGCTGCCAAGATATGTGTAGAATCAGTGCGTTGTCGTTTATGCCCTTTGAGTAATTCTTTTTCTCGTAATTGCTCTAGAATTCGGTTTAGTAATAGCTCTTCGGCTTCGCCTTTAATCAAGCGTTTGCGAAATTCACTTAAAGCTGAAAAATTAAATCCAGAATCCTCTAAAGGCAAAGAAAGCGCGTATTTCCAATCGATTCTTCCTCTGACCGCATCTGCTGCTTGACGATCTGATAGATTTTCCATGTACTGCATTACGCAGATTAAAGCTAATCGCCAAGGCGACTGAGCTGGTTGACCTTTAACTGATTTTTGACTTGCTTGTAGGTCATTAGTTTTCCCAGCTTTATGACCTACTATTCTCATTTTTTATCCATTCATGCAAGAGGTCTTATGTCGCAAATAATCTTGAATCGCTCTGGTGTCATGCCTATTAGTTGCCAGATAGTAACCACAGGCATGACGTAGCGAATGAGGATGAACCGTGCCTTCAATTCCCACTAATCTTCCCGTAACAACAATAACAATATGACGAACAGAACGAATAGACCGAGGTGCTTTCCTCTCGAAAACAAAGACATATTGGGTATTAAAATAATCTCTTTTCAACTGTTTCAAAGCTCTTAACTCAGTCGCCACGCAGACTTAAGGTTGCCTCAAGTCTGCGTGGCTGGCGATCTTTTAGGGAAGAACGAAGAGAATGTACGCTGCTGTGACGCGATGCGAAGCATTTACGGTGCATTCGCGCCACCGTCTCGCGCAAATCAGAGATTTGCCAGCCGCCTAAGCGGCGGACTGCACGTACGTGCTGCGGAGAATAGAACGCATTCGCCTCCGCTTTGACTCTTTGAACTTCTAAATAACCAGAAGCTAAATCTAGTCTCAACCATTTAGGGGTAATGCTGACAGGAGATAATCAAAAAACTGCCGAAGCGATCGCCCGTCAAGTTGGTATAGTTAGAGTATTAGGGTCAGTACGCCCCGACCAAAAAGCAGCCAAGGTAAAAGAACTACAAAAGGAAAGATCGTGGCAATGGTAGGAGACGGTATTACGCTGATTTCGGGAGAATTACAGGGCATCGTTACTGCTATACATGCTATACATTTGAGTAAAGCGACTATTAATAATATCTGTCAGAATCTTTTCTTTGCCTTTATTTATAACGTCCTCGGTATTCACTACTGTAGCTCTTCTTTGCCCTGAAAATGTTATCGGCGTTGAATTTTGAATCTTGGTTTGACTTTGGCGCACTCAATAGCGTGGATATAGGCGAGTAAATTCTGTTTTCCAATAGGTTTTATTCCAATACAACTGGCAAGCACTTGTAAGAATGAATGCCAGGTGTCGTCTCTACCTCAATTTCTGAAGGATCGACAGCCAAACGTAGATTAGGGTTTCGCTTGAGTAGGTTAGTCAGCGCAATTTTGGCTTCCATTCGAGCTAGCGGAGCGCCCAAGCAAGCGTGAATGCCACTGCCAAAGCCGAGGTGCTTGTTGGGAGATCGCTCAATATCAAACACATCTGGATTCTCAAATATCTCTGGATCGTGATTAGCCGAGCTGATGCAGGCTATAACAACAGCTCCTTTGGGAATAGTGATATCGTGAAGCATTATGTCTTCTCTGGCATAGGCTAGCTCTGTCACGTATACAGGACTATCAAAACGAAGAATCTCTTCGACTGCTGATTCAATCAGGTCTGGATTGGCTCGCAGTTTCGCTAGCTGGTTAGGGTGACGAAGCAGTGTGAGAACGCCGTTAGTAACTGACGTTACGCAAAAGCTATCATATTGAAATGGATATCAAGCTTTTGGAATTATATAGCGACTACATCATAAGTTCATTTGGGCAGATAACAGCCACGGGATTATCAAGGGCATTGTCAGGAAGTA
>JADEXJ010000257.1 GCA_015207195.1 Pleurocapsales cyanobacterium LEGE 10410 | reverse complement strand
GCAGAGTTAATCGTTTACTCTACTTAACAGATTCAATTTTTTAAATGGTTTGTCTTACAAATGACTCTAATGTCTTTTAAAAATTTAATAATATTAAGAGCCGAAAAATATTTTGTTATTTAGTTATATTTAACAGCTTTTTACAAGCTTTTCTGTGTATGAATATACCAACAGAATATTTAAATAATTAAGCTATATTATTTCTCAAGAATAGCAGAATAGAACGTGTTTGCTGATTAAAGGGTCGAGAACAAAGGCTTATTAGATAAAGCTTTTCCCCCTTTCTGTTTTCCTTAGACCGACTTTACGCTTATCTATTATTACTTTTAAAAATTGACAGATAATATCAATCGTTCATAAGTTTATCAAATAATAATTAGTTAACTTTGTTGCAACTTTAAAGACAAAATCCCTAGGAAAACTTTTAATTAAGCTCGATTTTGTTTTATTTGACGAATATTCAATTTATTTATTTTCCTGATAAGCTGTTAATCATTTAAATTGGGTATGATTGAATTAGGATAGAAGCCGTCAAACCCTGACGCGAAGCTATATGCGAAGCCCTATCCTAAAGGATTCCCTTATGCAAAGCTGTACCCTTTAGGGTCGGTCAAGGATTAGCTTCGCGCTTGTCCTTATTATCCCGCCCTGACGGGACGAATGGGGGTCACGGTATTCATAAAATAGTGAAAAACTTCCTACTCCTTACCTGATATAAGCTTTATCTAAGCGCGCCACTACAGTTTGAAATTGATACATCAAGATGCGCCAGATATGACTTGTAGTGGCGATGAGGAGTTAGACCATGTTTTGTGGACAATAACCCAATCTTTCGATAATCTGGTCGCGAAAAATTTCAATTTCTTCTAATTCTGGTTTGCCATAGGCTACTATAACCACTTGATAACGATTCATTACCGCGGTGGGAGATTCCCCCGCTTCTAATCTCGCTAAGACACGGATTATTTTCGGTGATGGCTGGGTAAAAATCCCCATTTCACTGAAAAAAGCCTGAAGATTTTTAGCTGAACTATAGGACATGGAGTCTTTTAGGTTGGCTTTAAGCAACCAGCGGTCAACCAGATTGATTACCGTTACCGATTTTAAAGCCGACTGGTAATTGTTGCGTAAGTGACGAATAACTCTGAGGGTAGAGCTAGCATTGGGAAAGGAGTACAAAAATTCTGTGTAATTCATTATTCTTCACTAGGATACTTCAAATTGAGACAGGACTTATATAAGACAATGTTTTAGTTTGCTTCCAGCCTTGGTTAAGTGCAAGAGTCGATGATGTTATATTAAGTAACTCATGAGGTTTAAAGAACGAGTGATAAAATGTTATTACAGTTATTACAAAACTCTATTGCCGTTGTTCGGGGCAAAAAAACTTCCTCACGAGAAATATCAGATGTTGCTGAGAGAAAGTTAGTTGGCGACTTCAAAACTTCGGATATGCTAGACATTAGTTAACAGCCAGAATTTAGGTTTGTTCCGCTAAACTAAACAAACAATTTGAGGATTTTGTGAAGAACCGACTGAAGTTAAAATTATTCTGTGGCGATCGCCCGAAATTTTGATCATCTAAGATAATTAAACTAAACTGTAAAGTTTGATAAAATTAGTCGGATTGTCCCAATATTATCTAAAATAATATCACATAATAGAGTACTTTTTGTCTTTGACAGAATTCCAATTACCCAAGCGGTTATATGCGGTGTGTATCGATCAATACCTTGAATCCAACTTTCTAACTATTTCACCTGATGCCCTGCTCTCAGAAGCGATCGCTTTATTAGCTCAACAAGCTGACTATCTTCTGGTAGTCCAGGCAGAATTGAGGGGAATTCTGACTAAAGGCGATCTGCTCCGAGCAATATCTACAGGAATCGACATCAAGAATACTACCGTAGATGCAGTAATGACCCAGCCAGTTATTACGATGGAGTATCAGCAGTGTCAGGAGCTTCAATCGGTTTGGACAATTTTTCAGCAGCATTCCATCCGTTATCTGCCTATTTTGGGTGAACGGGGAGAATTAGTCGGAGTTATTGATTCTAGGACTTTAGGGCAATCCTTCCCCTATTTACTAGCAGAGCAACCAGCTGGGCAAAGAAAAGCACGGGAACTAGAGCGATTTTTTAGCCTGACCCCCAGTATCTTTTGTATCGCAGGATTTGATGGCTATTTTAAGCAGATTAATCCTGCTTTCAGCGAGACTCTAGGTTTTAGTCAAGATGAACTACTAGCAGAACCATTTCTTGATTTCGTTCATCCCGAAGATCGGGCTGCAACCCTGGAGGAAGTAAGTAAGTTATCTATAGGAAAAGCTACTATTTCTTTCGAGAATCGCTATCGTACTAAAAATGGTGACTACCGCTGGCTGTTGTGGACGGCAACACCTTACTTAGAAGAACAGATAATTTATGCAGCAGGGCAAGATATTACCGAGCGCAAAGCAGCAGAACAAGCCTTAAAAGAAAGCGAGGAGCGATGGCAACTGGCACTTAGGGGAGCTAATGACGGCATTTGGGACTGGAACGTGCAAACCAATGAGGTGTTCTTTTCTCGACGCTGGAAAGAGATGTTGGGCTTTAGGGAAGACGAAATCGATAACACCTTAGAAGAATGGACAAAGCGGGTTCATCCCGATGACATAGGTTGGGTAACGGAAGTTATTCAAGAGCATTTTGCCAAGAAAACTCCGTTTTACATCTCCGAACATCGGGTGTTATGCAAGGACGGTAGCTATAAATGGATTTTGGATCGGGGACAGGCACTCTGGGACGAAGCAGGCAACGTGATTAGAATGACTGGTTCTCATACCGATATTAGCGATCGCCGAGAAGCCGAGATCCAGCTCAAGCAAGAAAGAGATTTTTCTCAGGCGATCGTCGATACCGTAGGGGCATTGATCACGGTATTAGACCGACACGGAACAATCATCAGCTTTAATCATACCTGCGAGCAAGTTACTGGCTATAGCTATCAAGAAGTGGCAGGTAGACAAGTTTGGGAATTTTTGGTTGCCCCCAAAGAAAGAGCTGTAGTCCAGGCGGTATTTGAGCGATTACTGACGGGACAGGCTCCCAATCGCTATGAAAACTCTTGGATTGCCAAAAATGGTAGTCAGCACCTAATTTCTTGGTCGAACACGGCCCTCTTTGACGATCGCGGAGCGGTAGAATTTATTATTGCCACGGGAATTGACATTACCGAACAGCGTCAGGTTTGGAATCAGTTAGAACATCAATATCGGCAAACCAAATTGGTAGCTGAAATAACCCGTAAAATTCGGATGTCCATTCAGCTAGAAGAGATTTTACAAACTACGGTTACAGAAATACAGTATCTGCTTGGCTGCGATCGCGCTTTGGTTGTCCAACTCAAACCCAACAATATTGCCTTACCGATCAGCGAGGCGATTTTGCCCGATCTACCACCGATGTTGGGTTACGAACTTGCCGATCCTCTGTTAATGGGAGATTTTTTAACTAGATATCGCCAGGGAAAAGTATTGGCGATCGACAATTTAGCTACCGCCTCAGTCTCTCCCGCTATCAAACAGCTATTGGGACAGTTTGAAATTAAAGCCAAACTCGTAGTTCCCATTCTCTCTCAAAACGAACTTGAAGGTCTTTTAATTGCCCACCAGTGCGATCATCCGCGACAGTGGCAAGAATCAGAAATCCAGCTACTAAAACAATTAGCCGATCAAATTGGTTTAGCCTTGTCCCAAGCACAACTGTTAAACAATCTGGAAGAATTAGTTGCCCAGCGTACCGAACAGTTAACTCAGACCAACCAACTATTGCAGGAAAAGATCGCCGAGCGAGAACAAACCGCAGTAGCTTTAAGAGATAACCAGCAGAAGCTTGAAGGCATTTTAGATCATGCGGATGAGGCAATTATTTCCATTAACCAACAACAGCAGATCCAGATATTTAACCAAAGCGCAGAGAAAATTTTTGGCTATCAATCCCAAGAAATCATGGGAAAACCATTAGAGATCTTAATTCCCGAAGCTTTGCGCCAGATACACCGTCAGCACGTCAAAAATTTTGGTCAATCTGACAGGCAGTCTCGTGACATGGCAGAGCGCAACAGTAATCTCTATGGTCGTCGTAAAAACGGTGAGACATTTCCCATTGAGGCATCTGTTGCTAAGCTACAAACTAAGGAAGGACAGATCTTTACCGTAATGCTCAAAGACGTTACCGAACGTCGGCAAACCCAAGAAAAACTCTCTGCTTCTCAAACTATGCTGGCGAAAGCCGAACAAATTGCCAAAATAGGCAGTTGGGAATACAACCACGAAACTCAACAGACAACTTGGTCAGAAGAACTGTTTGCAATCTTAGGCTTCCCTCGCGATCGCCTATCTAGCCAACAAGGTGCAATACCCCCTTGTGCAGAAATTATGGCTCGCGTTCATCCAGAAGATCGGCTGCTAGTGACAAATACTTTGCGCCAAGGTCATACCGCAGGTCAAGCCTGGAATTTAAACTATCGTTGGCTACTACCCGACGGCACGATTAAATATTTTGAAAGTAGAGGCGAACCAACGGTAGATCGACAAGGAAGAGTCCTCAAGGTGTTAGAAACCATTATGGACATCAGCGATCGCGTTCGGACAGAAAGCTCTCTCCAGCGCAGCGAAGAACAGTTAAAGGTAATCACTGACGCTCTGCCAGTTTTGATTGCCTATGTCGATCGCCAACAGCGTTATCGCTATGTCAACCGTACCTATGAAAGCTGGTTTGGTAAATCTCGTTCCAGTTTGCTAGGAAAATCGATGCCAGAATTGTTAGGAAAAGATAATTATCAAAAGATCCTACCCTATATAAGAACCGCCTTAGCTGGCAAAGCGGTAACCTTTGAGAATCAACTGACAACTTTAAGCGGTAACCCCTACTGGATCGAGGCTACCTATATTCCCGATTTTGATTCCGATGGTGAGGTCAGAGGATTTTTTGGGATGGTGGATGATATTACCGAACGTAAAGCAGTAGAACAAATGAAAAGCGAATTTGTTTCCATTGCTAGTCACGAAATGCGGACTCCCCTAACTTCAATTCAGGGAGTAATCAAACTACTCGATGCTGGTCGTTTGGGAGAACTATCCGAACCAGGAAAATCCCTGGTAGATATGGCTTTGAGAAATGGCGATCGCCTGATGCGCCTCATAGATGATATTCTCGATCTCGAACGAATGCAATCAGGAAAAGATCGGCTCGAAAAACAACGCTGTGATAGTGCCAAACTGATTCAACAGGCAGTAGACACCTTGCGCTCGATGGCAGACGAACAGCAGATTAGCTTAGAAACCAATTCTCCATCCATCGAACTGTATGCCGATTGCGATCGGATCGTGCAAACTCTAATAAATATAATCGACAACGCAGTTAAATTTTCTGCTAAGGGGGGACAAGTGGCGATCGCAGCTCAACTACAGGACAACAACGTTTTATTCACCGTCAAAGATTACGGTAGAGGCATCCCCCAAGACAAACTAAAAACTATTTTTGAACGCTTCCAACAGGTAGACGCTTCCGATTCACGGAAAAAAGGCGGTACGGGGTTGGGTTTGGCTATTTGCCGTCATATTGTCGAACAACACAATGGCAAAATTTGGGCGGAAAGTACCTATGGAGAGGGAAGTACGTTTTACTTTTCCATACCGCAAAGGTAAGGAGGGTTAGTCGGCCGAAAGGATACCGAGACCGAAGGGAATCCTTTAGGGCTTCGCATATTAGTCGTTAGTCGTTCGCTCCACCTCCCTTATTAG
>JADEXJ010000038.1 GCA_015207195.1 Pleurocapsales cyanobacterium LEGE 10410 | reverse complement strand
TAATTATGTCTTCAATTTTGGATTCAATATGTTGTTTGATTATGGTCGCGATCGCTTCATCATCAGAAAAAGTATCTTCGTCTAATTGGCCGTAAATTAAGTTTTCAACCGCTTGATATAAGTCTTCTTTGGTGACAATAATTTCTGGTTTCATTGCTCGTATATTTCAATAGTTCCATCTAAATAATACCATATTTAAGCCGTAATATTCCATTTAAAAATGGTATAATAAAATTAGGAACTATTAAGGAAACAAGCAATGATTAATTCAAATAACTTCGTTTATTCAAGAGCAGCAGCAGCAAGAATACTAAATGTAAAACATTGGGCGATCGTTAGGTTTGAGGTTTGGTACAAGGTTTGCTTCGTCCAAATCAAAGGACAAAGACCGACATTTATTTCAAAGAAAGCATTCAAGCAGCATTTTGTAGATTGGCGGATCGAGCAATCGCGATCGCTGTGTGTTGCTCAAGTTAATCGAGAACATTTTAGAGTTATCAATCCTAGAAAGAGTACAGCTTACAGTGTTTTTGTTTACGAGGATGGTTTTGATTGTGAGTGTCACGATTACCAAAATCAGATAATGATATTTGGTGGCAAGAAAGCCTGTTGTAAACACGCCTACGGGGTTTTAACATGGTTAGGCTTTGATAAATTATCAGATTACATAAACAAGACTAAAGCGATCGCTGTTGTTTGACGCGAACGAGGAGTGGTGGGGCTTGCGCTAAAGCACTAGCTTCGCGTCGTCCCCGCCCGACGAGCGAGCAAATAGATAACCTTGGGTTCGCGCAAGGGAAGCGCAGCGACCGAAGCAGGCGACCGAAGCACCAGAAAAAACCACAAAAAAAGATTTAAAATTCCATATTTATATGGTATAATAAGAATATAGACAAAGGGAAAGAAACAGACCGCGAGAAAAGGCGAGAGGACGACACCTGGCGCGACCAGCAGCCGAACAAGCGAGGAACACGAAAGCCCCACAGAGCAACCGAGGGAACACCGCCCGCCAGGGGGCGCAACCCAACGAGCAGCAGGCAAGGGAAAAACAGCAGGGGCAAGCCACCGAGAAGGGGCAAACCCCACGCCCCCGCCGACAAACCAAAGCCCAACCCAAAAACCAGACGGGAAGGGCGAAGCAGGAGAGACAACACACTCACACCGCACCACCACCACATTCACATTGCACACATATAAAAAAACCGAGCGAAGCGAGACGAAACAGACATTCTAGGCGCGCAGACACACCCCGAACCTGAGTGCATAGGCATCAAGCGAACGATGGGAGCGATGTTTACGAGCGACCCAAATAAACAAAAGGGGCTACGACTAACAAGAGATAATAAATAGCCCCAACGAACCGTGAGCGACTGCCTGTGCTATAATTTCCGCACTTGGATGCGCGCCGAAATAAGCCGAGCGATTAGCGAGACGAACTGAGTGTAAGGCATTAGAAAGTTTAACGAGATGTAGCTGTAGCGTTCGGGCGATCGCAACATTCAGGTATCCCTCTAAGGCATATTCAAGAGATCTCGTAGAATGAGCTTATGCAGTAGATATTTAAAATAATATATGGCTCGCGATCGCTTTAATCTAGGGTTAAATTTCCGTCTGGGAACGTAGCTCAATTAGGCAGAGCAAGTGACTCTTAATCACTCGGTTGTGGGTTCGATTCCCACCGTTCCCATATTCAGTTAATGTCAGTTTTATAGTGAGACTGGTTTTTTGTATAGAGCGATCGCCAATAAATAACTAAAAAAAGGGGGACAAACCCCCAACAAGAACGACTCAGCGCACGACAGGCACGGAGACGAACCAGACAAAGCCAGAGACAGAACACCAGCCAGGACGCACCCACACCACACAACCGACCAAACGCGAGACAACGAAGGCAAAAGCAGCAGCACGAGAACGAGAAGCAAAACCGCACCAGACAACCGAACCAGAGAACGAACGAGAAGACGAACGCAGCAGCCAGGAACAGCAACCACGAGAGAGAGCCAAACCGACCACACGACGGAAAGGAACGGACAAGCGAGAAACAGAAGAACGAGAACGGACAGAAAAAGAAAAACGCACGAGAAAAGACCCCCGAAAGGAAAAACAACAGTTTTGGGGTGGCACGGGCGTAAGAGTGTCATAGCGGCTTCGGGGTATTTGTTTTCTCGCAGATCAATTTTCTAGACGCTTGACGCATCATATGGGGTCTGGGGTGTCCCCAGATAACAAACTGCGAAGCTCATTATTTAGCCCGTTGCCATAATGGGAATGCTGTGTGACGTATATCGCAGCCGATCCAGGTGGACGACCAAAGGCAGGTGGATCGGGTTTCCCAGAGGGGCGGAGGGGGAAAGCAATAAAACCGCGAAGCGACAACTAAAGGAATAGGCGATCGTTACACCGAATCATCTACCCAACCGCAATCGGGACAATCATAGTGAACTATTCTCTCATCTCGATTAAACTCATGTCTGCATTGAGGACAAACACCAGTGAACAGGGGATGAGTATCTAGGATTTCTAGTTGTTCTGAGGGAGTATAACGAGAAGGTCTATCTGCAATTAGTTCATCACTATACCAGCTATAACCTTGAGGACTCCATTGTTCTTCTATTTGTGCATTAGGATCTGGTCTGAAGTCCAAGCATTTGTCAGTCTCTACTCCTGAAGGATGAACGGCACAAACTAAGTGGGGATTATGAGCGTAGAGAGTACAGCGATCGCAGTCGGGGATTTTCATACGTCAATTTTTTCAACTCACCTAATCATAATCAACCTTTTTTCTCAATGCCTTTGTTTGACTGCGTTTAGCCTTATTGTCTAAACGTTTTCTCTTTGCTCCTTTACTCGGTTTTGTTGGAAGTCGTTTCTTTTTGGGAATTGATACACTTCTAATCAAATTCCTCAGTCGCTTTAAAGCATCTTCTCTATTCTGCTGCTGAGTACGAAACTGTTGTGCTTTGATGATAACTACACCATCAGTTGAGATTCTCGAATCATTTAATTTCAACAGCTTGTGTTTGTAGCGTTCGGGAAGTGAAGAAGCTTCAATATCAAAACGTAGATGTATTGCCGTAGCTACTTTGTTTACATTTTGTCCACCTGCACCAGCCGAACGAACGGCTCTTAACTCTATTTCACTGCTGGGAATACTAACTTGCTCTGAGATTTTTAACATTGATTTTGTTACTGATAACCAATAACAATCTTAATGCTCTCTAATCCTACATCACGGGCTTCACCTGATTCGTGGTATATCTCTTGAGGCTGATAGAGCGAACCATCCCAGAAGACTATTTCGTACTGAAAATATTCACCAACACGATAGACAATCAGCGTTGCTCCACTGATACCAATTAGATATTCAATTACCATAAGCTTATTTAAAATCATCCCAACCGAACCACTATTAGTATAGTTTTCCCAACCAGTTTTCTTAGTTATTTGTTCGGGCTATAAACCACACCTAGTATGGGATGCAAGCCACACTTCTACTTTTTGTCTGGGATAATTATTATATAAATAACGAAAGACAAATATACAGAAAGTCTAAACGAATCATCTATCTTGGTGCGCGTTCCTTGGCGGATTAAAAATCCGCAGGGTCGCACCGCTATTCGACTATCAATTTCTGGAGGCATAACTATGGCTTTGGTAAGATACAATCCCTGGTCTGAAATGAACTCTTTGCAGCGTCAATTCAATCGTTTATTCGATGATGCTTTGACTCCTGCTATCTGGGACGATTTTGGTAATTTCTCTAAAATTCCTGCTGCCGAACTAACCGAACAAGATGATGCACTACATCTCAAACTCGAAGTTCCTGGCATGGAAGCCAAAGATTTAGACATTCAAGTCATGGCTGACCGAGTAGCGATCGCAGGTGAAAGAAAGTCTGAAACTAAAACTGAAGAAGACGGTAGAACTCGTTCCGAATTCCGTTACGGTAAATTCCAAAGAGTAATTCCTCTACCAGTACGCATTCAAAACACAAACGTTACCGCAGACTACAAAGATGGTATTCTTAACCTCACACTACCTAAGTCTGAAGAAGAGAAAAACAAAGTAGTGAAAGTCAATCTTTTAGGCGAAGCTGTCGAATAATCTTCCAAGGGTAACGAATCAATAGTCATTGATTAATGGTATCCCAGTTGCGAACAATCGTGACTGGGTTTTCGTTTGAAGTAAACCACGCCTAGTTGCTGTTTTCCTTCAACATAAAAATATAAACATCTTCATCATATCTATGACGATACAGTCTAAATCTTTCGCCATTGGGAAAATAAACCCGAAAATCGTTTTGCACTTCGTTTATATCGGCGAAGACTTCCGTACCATACTCTGTTTTGGAACGATAACTTTCGCTAACGTACCTATAGTGCTTCATTGCGCGATTGTAAATTTCTCTTTCGCGCTCACTGAAATCTTCAGTCGAGTTATATCTTTTCTCAAAAAAACCAGATTTGATTCCCATAATAGTTTGTGCCAACTACTAGTCTTTAGGAATAGTCTCCAACCTATGCTACTCTATCAGCTTTGGTAGTCATTTTTCTAGAAGCGTGAGCGAACAACTAAATCTATTCAACATCAGACCAGCCTATCGAGTAGAGCAACCAAAAGAATTGATGAGCAAAGATGCTCTACTTAAATGGAAGTCTAGAGTATTCAAGCATCAACAGAAAACACTCAACACTGAACCACCCCAACAAACAAGTCTGTTCGAGCCACCCAGAAGCCACTGTGACAGCGATGCAATAAATCCCTTCGAGTTGAAGCTACACAACGCTCAATTCTACAGGATGAGAGAACACCAGGAGAGAATCTGTATCTACTTCATCATCGACAACGCCTTGCCATTACTCCTCTACGTTGGTGAGACGATGCAGACAGCCAAACAGAGATGGAACGGTACTCACGACTGCAAAGACTACGCTATGAACTATGTCGAACTGCATCGTAAGTATGACTTAGAAGTCAAGATGTGTAGTGCATTTTGGTACGATACACCGAGCGATCGCACTGGTAGATTAAAGTTGGAGCGAGAATTAATTCTACGTTGGCAGTCACCATTTAACAAAGAGAATTGGAGCAAGTATGGCAAGCCGTTTGGTCAGATTTAACAGCAGACAAAAACCAATCAAATTCCAGTCAAATATTTTTTCTTTGTTTGGGCATTAATAAAACTGTGCGAGACATTGCTTCTTTTGAAACAAGAAGTTGGTGTCGAAAGCAAAAATGTTCTGGAATATTCTTTGTGTCATGATAAGGTGTAACATTTTTAGATTGGATCGAGCAAAACCCAACCCACAATTAAATCAAAAGGGAATATATTTAGTACGCTGTGTTCCTACTGGAGATACTTATATTGGCAGTACGAATAGAAGCTTCAGAATTTGCTGGAAAGAATTTAGAAAGCAAATGAGAAACTTCCATAATCGAAGAATATCTCTACGGATTAGAAACTTATGGCAAGCCTACGGAGATGAAGGTTTTGAGTTTGAAGTTCTAGAAGTGACAGAGCCGACACCAGCAAAAAAACATCACTATATTAATCTGTATAGTCCTTCTCTGAATCATTAATTTTTAAGCGATCGCAAAAGTAGATTGAAGTTGGAGTGAGAATTGATTCTCCGATGGCAATCGCCATTCAATGAGAATTGGAGTAGGTATGGCAAGCCGTTTGGTCAGATTTAGAGTAGGGCTATGTAATTGAAGAACTATCACACATCGCTTGTCCAGATCGAAAACAATCGAGATATTTTCTGCTGATTTTTGGTAATTATTCTAAAGTAAGAATAAAGCGAACACTCGATCTGGAGATAATAAAAATGTTTTTTCATTTGTGCCAGTCTTGTTTTAATCCTGAATCCACTTCAGCTTCAACTTGGAAACAACGCAGACTAAAGTTTCTCAAATCCATGCGCGACGATTTAGAGACAAGATTAGCAGCGATTAATGCCGCGATCGAAACCATCGAAAGACAAAACAGTCAGGAAGAGATTTAAAAAATTATTTAAAGCGAACGCGATCCAAATTAAGAATCCTGAAACAGGATTAACAAAAAAGATTGTATTTTCAGGAGACTTTGAACATGAACTTGCAGAAAGTTTTACCTCCTGTTTGGTTTTTACTATCGATTATCTCGATGGTCGGACTGCATTTGGTGCTACCCGTCAAACAGCTATTTTTCCCACCCGTTACCTATTTAGGCATAATAGCGATCGCAGTCGGAATAATTGTTCTTCTGTTTTGTGCCTATCTGTTCCGTCAAAAGAATACGGCGATCGAACCTTTTCAAGAATCGAGTTATTTACTTAGAGAAGGAATCTTTAACTATAGTAGAAACCCCATTTATTTGAGCATGATAGCTGTCTTAACTGGCTTGTGGCTTTATTTGGGAAGTCTGACTCCCGTGTTCGTTATTCCCGTGTTCGCCTGGCTAATCCAAGAATTGTTTATCAAAGAAGAAGAACGGATGCTCGAAGACAAATTTGGAGAGGAGTATCGAGAATATAGAGCCACAGTCAGACGTTGGATTTAACAGTATGCGATCGCCTGAATAATCTTTATTAGTACAGTTACACTAATAACTGGATTTTCAATTTTCAAGTGATGGCGAATCAAACTAGAAAAATCATTCACATCGACATGGACGCTTTCTATGCCTCGGTAGAACAGCGAGACAATCCTGCATACCGAGGTAAACCTTTAGCTGTTGGTGCTTCTCCCCGTCAGCGTGGTGTAGTAGCTGCTGCCAGTTATGAAGCCAGAAAGTTTGGTATTCATTCAGCCATGCCATCAAAAAGTGCGATCGCTCTTTGTCCTAATTTGATATTTGTCAGACCAAGATTTGAAGTTTACCGAGCAGTATCGACACAAATTCACGATGTTTTCAGACGCTACACTGATATCGTCGAACCGATAGCCCTTGATGAAGCATACCTCGACGTTACCGAAAATAAACAGGGATTACCCTATGCTTCTACAGTTGCCCGACAAATACGCCACGAAATATTTACTGAAACCAATCTTACCGCATCGGCTGGTGTTTCTGTTAACAAGTTTCTCGCTAAGATAGCATCGGGAATGAACAAACCCAATGGCATGACTGTCATCCTTCCAAAAGATGCTGAAACCTTTGTAGAATCTCTGCCTATAGAGAAGTTTCACGGTATTGGTAAAGTTACTGCTGCGAAGATGCGCCGTCTTGGTATTCAGACTGGGGCTGACTTAAGAGAGCGATCGCGTGAATTTCTAGTAGATTCTTTTGGTAAAGCAGGTCATTATTACTACAACATTGCCAGAGCTAAGGACAATAGAGAAGTTGTGGCAAATCGGATTCGTAAATCAATTGGTGCAGAGAATTCCTTTGCCGAGGATTTAAACGATAAAGCAACGATAATTATTAAGCTCGAACAAATTGCACAGACACTAAAAAAGAGGGTAGATCGCCATCAAGCTTCGGGTAGAACGTTAACTTTAAAGGTCAAGTTTTCAGATTATCAACAAATCACTCGCTCTCGTACTTTTGAGAAGTGTATCAATAGTTTGGATACGATTATTACCGAAGCTGTAACATTACTTGAAATAGTCGAACTAGAAGACAAAGGTGTTCGCTTATTGGGTATTTCACTGTCTAATCTTGATAATGAGAAAAAAGCCAAGATAGTGCAGTTATCATTATTTGAATAATGTGGAGAAGATCGTAATCGAATCAGAAAATATCAAATGGTTTCGCGATCGCCTTTTATCTTGGGCAGAAGACAATCTCAGAGACTATCCCTGGCGCAGAACATCTGACCCATACGCTATTCTCGTTGCCGAATTCTTGCTGCAAAGAACCGATGCGGATACTGTAAAACCCATTTACGAAACCTTTTTAAGTAGATATCACACAATAGATGATTTAGCGATCGCTCCCATCCATGACCTAGCAGATTTATTGCAACCATTGGGTTTATTTTTCAGGGCAGAACGATTATCCGAAACAGCCAAGATTATTACAAAAGAATACGAAGGAGAAATACCTCAAGAGGAAAAGGAATTACTAAAACTTCCAGGCATCGGCAAGTACACCGCCAGGGCAATAGTATCTCAAGCATACGATAAGCCAGCAGCAGTACTCGATACCAATGTCGCCCGTATAATTGAGAGGTTCTTTGGCATCAAAGGAGGTAGGGTGAAGTCACGCTGTAAGATTCTTTGGAATGCAGCCGATACAGTAGCTCCAGAAACAGAAGTAGGACATTGGAATTTGACCCTGCTAGACTTTGGGGCTAAGGTCTGTACTGCTAGGAATCCTAAATGTAAGGTGTGTCCTGTTTCGAGTAGATGTAATTGGTTTAATTTTAATTAACAACTTATTTTAATCGGCAATTGCTACTCTACAATAATCTGAATCAGCAAGTGCGATTGCTCTTTTACTAAAATGCCCGTAAACATTAGTCTCTACCCCGATAATTGGAACAGTCTAGCATTGAGAGTCAAAGAAGCTGCTCAGTGGCAATGTCAGTGTTGCGGTAAACAATGTTACAAGCCAGGAGAGCGACCAGAGAATCTAACTCGTCGAGAGTGGACAGCAGACATATTGCAAGTACACCATCGCAACCATGACCCATCACAAAATGAGTTTTCTAATCTTCAGGCTGTCTGCGCCCCCTGCCATCTCCAGCTTCATCGTGGAGGGCAGCATAGCCCTGTCAGTCCAGGGCAGCTAAAGCTATTTTAAAAGTTTATATTTGTACTAAATTTAGCTACTAAAGTGGTATATTTGTTTACCGTGTGCTTATAAAGCCTCGCCAAATATACACCAGATACATCAATATCTCTATCAATGCCCCTAAATAATCCTACCTACTATACTGGCAATACCATAAAAATTACAGAAGACGACAGTAGTTTATCTGCTTTGTTTAAAGGTGCAGGAGCTAATGTTTTTGCCGACTATTTAGTCGAAGGTATAGATAAACTGAAATTTAGCGATGTTAAAGAATCGACTTTAAAGTTTTTGACTAAAAATGCTGCGGGCAATATAGTAGCTAAAAGTTTTAATATTATTTTAAATCCCAACGGTAAGTATACCGTAGTCGGAGAAGCTGCCGATTTAGCTGGAGCAACAGCCGTATCTATAGCAGTTGGGGGCGCGCTAGCAGCTACAGTCGGAGCTGGTGCAAGTATAATGGCAGCGGTTGCTATAGTTGGAACTGCTGCTGTAGGATCGACAGTATTATGGAATGCTATTAAAGAAGTAGATATCGTCGAAGATTTTTTTGACAACCTCAACGATACTTTGGATACGAATATTGAATTAGTAGACAGTGAAGGTAATACAGTTGCTGGAGTTTTCTATGAAAAGGGAATAGACGAAAATGACGAACTTCAAGCAGTAAAACAACTATTAGGCAGAACAATTTTACCCGATTTTCCAGACGTATTTATCGGTACTGATTTTATCCGCGTTATAGATGATTCGAAGACGGGTGCTTTTGATAAAACTAGAGATAGCTACAAAATCTACGATGGAGAGCTGGTAGATATAATTGCTTCAGAATTCGATATTGATAGACAAGACCTATTGTTTTTAGGAGTAGAAGACGGGCCAAACATAAATAGAGAAATCCAATACAATAATCTAATCAATCCAGAGAAATTCGTCTTTGCAAATTCTAAAAATCGATTTTATGTTCCTCTGCCAAATGTCGCTAGTGATGGTACTCAAATAACGGGGTTTCATCCAGGAAACATCATTTACGGAGATGACAGCAGCAACAATCTTGACGTTTTCGAGTTTACCAATAGAGATCTCAATAACTTAAACAGCGACCATTTAATTTTAGGACTCAACGGTAACGACACTATTTACGCTTCAACTGCCAAAGATTTTATCTTTGGTGGAGAAGGAGATGATTTTATAAATGGTAATATCGGTGACGATACTGTTTTCTTTTCAGATGATTTTGCCAACTACGATTATTCAATTGATGATAACGGGGATATTACCTTTACTCACGCTAGGGGAACTCAAGCTGATGGCACTGATACTTTAAGAAGCATCGAACAAGCTCAGTTTAAAGATCGGATAGTTTCTTTGCCATTGGAAGAACCACAGACAGAACCAGAATCGGTATCAGAATTAGAAGATGATAGCGTTACTTTTAAGTTTAAAACAACTTTAGATGAATCTCAGTCTAGTACTTTTATTGGTTTGCCACCTGAAATCGTTGGCACTAATCCAGAAATAGAACTTACTTACACCTTTACTCCGACCCAAACCAGATTTGGATTTACAGGGCTGGCACCAGTGCCTAGCACTTATAACCGAGTAACAGGAAGTCTTCGTATCAATGACCAGACAACTGCCCTTGACTACGGAGATATTAAGGTATCTGATGGTAAAAACAACGATGGCTATAATGTAAGTTTTATTCCCAAAAATGATGCTTCTCTATTTGGCTATGATATTGGACGTATTGCTCTAGATATAAGTGATGGCAGTTATTTCGACAACAACGGGGATTTTATTCAAGGAGGAACTATTTTTAATAGTATTTCTATACCTACAGATGCAAAATTCGCCAATAAAGATAGTCTATTTTTTGACTTATTAATAACTGCCAATGCTCCTAGAAATGAAGTTGAAAACAGTATCTTTGTTAGTGTCAACGAAAGAGCAAGTTCTTCTGAGCGAACACCTTTTACTCTCTCAACAGTAAATAGTGACGATTTAAGCGATGAATCTACAGAGGATGAGGTTTCTGACAATGAATCTACAGAAGAAGCACCTCTCGATACTCCTACAAATAATTCCGAAACAGATGCTTCCGATTCTAAAACTGTGGATACCGTTGAATCCAATGATGGAAATGAGAGTTCCGAAACATCTAATAACGAATCTTTAGAAGCAAATGACCCCGACACCATAGAAATTCCAGCAGAACCATCAGAATCAGGTGAATCCGATCTTCCCGAAACTCCTACTAGTGGAGTATTAGTAAATAGTAATCAAGTTATTGGCACAGACGACAATGACTCACCGCTAAACGGAACTGATAACAACGATCGTATTGATGGTTTAGCTGGCAATGATGATATTTTTCCTGGTAAGGGTGATGACACCATCATTGGTGGGTTGGGAAGCGATTACATTTCCTTAGAAGCAGGAAAAGATGTTTTGCTGTACAATTCTACTGCTGAGTCTAACATCTTAGAAGACGGCAATAGTGCAGATTTTCTTGCTGGATTTACCCAAGGTGAAGACAAAATCGATTTATCCGCTCTTGGTTTCGATTCTGCCAGCGATTTAATTGCTACTCAATATACCAACGACGAGGGAGATACTATCTCCGAAGTCTACAGCAGAAGCAAAGACGGATTTAGCATCAGTTTTGAAGGTGCTTATGAATTCCAAACGAATGATTTTATCTTTGATACGGCTGACGGTAGCTCGCAACTGGATACCTTAACTGGTTCGGAAAACAATGACTCTCCTTTATACGGAAGTTTTGGCAATGACTACATTGAGGCTTTAGCTGGCAATGACGATATCTTTGCTGGTAGTGGTGACGATACGGTTGTTTCTGGCGTAGGTGATGATTATTTAGAATTGGGTGCTGGTAACGATATCATTTTTGTCTCTAGTCTAGATGATTCCTCCAACGAATCTGGTGTTGATTACGTCGGCGATTTTGTGCGTGGCGAAGACAAAATTGATGTTTCCGCTTTGGGATTTAGCGACGTAGATAATTTTTCTATTTATCAAGAAGATGGCTATACCGAAATCTACAACGGCGATTTTGCCCTTGGCTTTGATGGAGATTATACCTTCAGTAATTCTGACTTTATATTTGGCTAATTTTCTCTTTCTTTCAGCCTAATCATAAAAGCGATCGCCACAACTACGACTTGATTAAGAAAAAGTGGCGATCGCTCAACTATACTTTGTTTCGTGATACTTTCTACAAATCTAAATCTTAAAAGCTTTAATTTCAAACATAATGCTCAAGTTATTATTCAGAAAAAAAACTATACCTCTAATAGTTGCTGGATTGATCGCGTCTTTGCTTTCTGGTTGTGTTGAATTTCTCTCTACCGACAAATTACTTATCTTTTCTGAAGGAGTACTGCCAACATCGCAGTTTGATTCAATTACAGGTAGATATCAACTAGGCGAAGGAGACTACTGGAGAATAAGTAATATTGACAACGGGCTGTATCTTGAATTTTGTTCGGCAGGAGAATTGTTACAAAATAATTTTATTCTTTCCCAAGTACCCAATCAATCTGGTCTTTTTCTTCAATCTTCTCCACTTTTTCTTCTTTCTAGGGCGGAGTGAAGTCGCCAGAACTATAACGGCTTTGACTATCAATCTTTTACAATACTTTGGTTAAGACAAGTACAAAGTAAATAGTTATGTCAGGCAAAACAAAAAGTGTTCGACCCAAAAACCTTTCACGGTGGGTATTTTTTGGTGAGAAAAACGATTCTAACGTGAGTTGGTCTATTGGTGGCGATCTTAGCTACATCAATCTCGTTAGAAGCAATCACAGACCAATTATTTTTATTCGACGGGAAGTCTGTATCGATCTAGTGGAAGGTTTTAGCGATCGCACCATTTGTCTATTTTTGAATTCGCCAACAGTATCCGTATGTCGGCTGTACGCCATCTGATCTGTTACCAATTGTGGAAAACGAATATTCTCATTCTCCGAACCGAAACCAGTCAAATCTTGCCTTTGCTTTAGCTCACGAACTTCAGCAATACGTAGAAGCAAATGCTGCTCAAATTGACCCTAATATCTATGACAATATCAATCATTGGCGTGCGGGAATTCTTTCCCAGGGCGAGATTACCGAAGAAGATTTGTCGGAAATAATTAAGTACATTGGAGCAGAGAAGTTACAGGAATTAATCGCGATGGCTAGTGACAAAACTGCATCATAATAATTTTAGTGATGCGATTTATGATTTAAGCCTTACTGTCTTGTGCCATCTGCAATATGTCTTTCCTTTCTGCGGTGTACTCTAAGATTATTATCTTAGTTTGAACTTCGATTACTACCTTTTTTTTCTCCTTTTGAGTTTCTGCATATTCACCATTGTGTTTAATTCTTTCAATTAGAGAGTTAATATGATTCTCTAAAAAAACTAGTTCATTTATAGCTGGATTATTATCAACTTTAGATTGATTAGTCATTTTGTATTTAATACCCCTGATATTCCATTTCCATCAACTTTTCCAGTTTACGAGTAACTAGCGCAGCATTACTTTCAGGCTTACCATCTTTATCATCCCATCGTTCCTTTTCCAACCATTCAATCATTTCTGGTGTCGGACGAAATGCCCAAACAGGATTTTTCTTATCATATTCAGCTTTTGATTGTTTTATCTTCTCTGGGTTATTTTTATCCCAGTTGGTTTTAGATTCTCGATATTTATCAGGCATATTCTTGTAATTTTTTCTCTAACTTGAGAATATTTTTCTTGTATATTCGAGTTCTTTCTTTATCTTTGTCAGTAGGATTAGGAATTCTAGAGATATCAGCATTATCAGTCATATCAGCAATCTTGACTTTCAGAGCAGTGGGATTATCCATAACTCTTTTAAGGTAATCTTTGCGCTTTTCTCCTTCTTGCTTAGTAATGGCAGCGATCGCTTCAACAATTACCTCGCTAAATCCTGCTGCTCTCAAATCTTCAACAGTCAAGTCCGAATCTTCAACGGCATCATGGAGAACTGCAACTATTTTCTCTTCAACAGTTTCAAGATTATTCATTACTCTGAGGGGATGATCTATGTATGGTTGACCTCCTTTATCAACTTGTCCTTTGTGAGCTATTTTTGCTATTTCAATTGCTTTATCTAACATAGTTATTCAACCTGATTAACTACAGTTGGTTCAATCCAATGCCATTTATAATTCCATTTTTCTCTTGTTCCGTGTCTTCTTCTCGCCCAATGCCCTCGTCGATAATGCTCTCTCGATGGTCTGACTAATTTGCCTTCAGGTTTGGAATATTCTCTACCTTGTGAATATACTCTACCAATCCAGACGGGATTTCTAGCTAGATTAGATGGTAATTTGCCAGCATTACCAAAACCAATACCTTTAGATTCACTTGCTGTTTGCTTATCTAATAGTTCTGGTTTGTAATTAAGCACCAGCATTGTATTTAGCAGCAGCTTGTTAACTTGCTCTACTATCTTTCTATCTTTTTCCGAGACAGAATCATTACTTAGTAAGCTGTCCGTCAGATTAATAGTTCCGTAAAAGACACTTAGGCGATCGCTACTACTCGTCCAGAGAATTGCAGGTTCACTGTCATCAAGATTGGAATTAATTTTACTTTTATCCGTTCTAACTTCAAAGTACAGCCAGTCTATACTTTCTACTTCACCAAAACCAGAATATTCAATACAGCCTTTGGGTAACAGTAAAAACCCACGATCGATAAAAGGTTTTAAACCACTCCAGTTATCGGGTATGTCAGTTTCAATCAGTGATTCCGCTAGTTCCGATGCCAGCCAGTAACAAGGGACACGCTCCTGTTCTGCTTGTTTTGCAGCATACAAGAATATTTTGGTAGGAACACTCTCTGCGGTGTGAACTAAATCTTTCGGTAGCTTCCCCTCTAAATACCGCTCCGCAATGATTACTTGGGATGCCAGATTAACAGCAATATCCCCAGTAGAAGGATAGCCTTTACAATTGCGATAGTTCAGATTACGAGCGATCGCTTTGTATGCTTTTGTTTTTTTAATTGGTTTCTTAATCGAATCTAAATTAGTAGTCATAGACTGTTATTTCTATAAATAATTCCCCAACTATCGAAGTCAGGGAATAAGCAATACTTAAATACGTTGCTAGTATTCTTTCCAAACAGATATGTCTGATTTAGAATCTACCTTGATGGTTCTAACTAGAATCTTTTTAAACTTTATCTGTCTAGACCTAACTAAATCATCGTACTTAAAGCCATTCAATGATGTTAGTGTCTTGAGATTAGAAAGCTGCAAATTCCCCTTGATAAAATTAATTGCGGTATAAAGCCTCTGTCTGCCGTCTATTAGTTCCAACTCTACATCATCGTGAATCACTGCATGAATTACAGGTAATCCTAAAAGCAATGACTCGATAAAATATGATTGCTGTAACGTATCCCAGTGAAGATTTTTCTTCAATTCTTCATCGCTTATCTTGTCGATAAAGTATTCCAGAGGATAATCAACGGTGTTGTAATCGACAAGTTTTCTTGCTTCACGAATTGCTGTTTCTGCTAATTCTTTTTGTTGATAATCTATTGTCTGCTTGTCAGTCATTATGATTAATTACCATTCCTACATTTGATTGACAAATTGACAGTCAATTCCATTTTTAGTTTCATTTTGAATCAACCATTCTATAAGTTGTCCTCTACTACTGTTCAAAGGTGGTTTACTCTCCGCAGTTGTTATCTTTACTAAATACTGTATATGTCGGTAACCTGGTTGACTGACAAAAGATGAAAAGAAAAACCTGAGAATAGAGAGTCAGTAAAGAGTTGAGGGATTGACAAAAAGCAAGGGGAGTCAGCACTCTGAGATTAGATACCACTCATAATTTCAGAATACTGTGAATCAAAACTCCCGCCTCTACAATGCCTTGAATCAATGGATGAGTCAACCAGCAGACTGGTCACATTTATGCCATTTAAAAACCTGTGTTTGGATGATAGTTGCTCTAATACATGCTGGAGATGTCAATCTAACAAAATGGTCAATTTACATTCCCTGTCGTGGTCAGTTTGCTCAGAGCCGACAGAGACGTATTCAGCGTTGGCTCAATAATCCGCGCATCAATGTTCATCGCATTTACAGCTCATTAGTCAAAGCAGCTCTTGCTGATTGGTCAGAAGCCAGCATTTTTCTAGCATTAGATACTTCATTATTTTGGGACGAGTATTGCTTAGTGAGACTTTCCGTAATTCACCGAGGGAGAGCCTTACCAATAGTTTGGAGAGTGATGCAACACGAGAGTGCCAGTATTTCATTTACGGATTATCAAGAACTACTTGGACAGGCACAAACTAGATTGCCAAAAGATACAAAAGTAGTTGTGTTGGCAGACAGGGGTTTTGTTCATACTGAACTAATGAAAATGTTGACCGATCAATTAAGATGGCATTACCGAATCAGAATCAAGAGCAACAATTGGATTTGGCGTGGCAATTGGTGTCAACCCAAAAACCTTCACCTTAATCGTGGAGAAGCAATCTGTTTGCATAATGTCCGAATTCACAAGGGAGAATTCTATGGCATAGTTCATGTGATTATTGGTCGTAATAACCTCAATGGTGAACTTTGGGCAATTGTCAGCGACGAAAAAACCACATTACAAACTTTTGCTGAATATGGACTACGCTTTGACATCGAAGAGAACTTCTTAGATGACCAGTCAGGAGGTTGGAATGTTCAACGCTCGATGATTCGAGATGTCTGCGCTTTGTCTCGTTTATGGTTTATCTTGGCTGTAGCTACTCTTTACGTTAGCGCACAAGGCACATCTGTAGTAGATAGCGGTAAACGACGGTGGGTTGATACTCATTGGTTTAGAGGCAATAGCTACTTTAGGATTGGTTGGGATTGGGTCAAAGCTGCACTTGTTAACGGTTGGAAATTAATTTGTTCTGTGACTTTCTCTGGTTATCAAGACCCAACTCCAGCAATAGCATCTCTGAAACAACATCAGCAACGCCTTTTTCAGTTAGAGTTCCAAGTTCAAACTTATTCCTACAATATTTCCTAAAAGTTTTGTCAGTCAACCAGGTCGGTAACTATGATTATTCAATTTTTGCCTTAGTAAGAATTGATATCTTTCTTTTCTTTTTTGGTCATAATCATTCATATTTACAACTATCTTTATTAATATTACTTTTTGTTTTCATAGGCTATATTATATCATTTTTACCAGTACATTTTTCTTATTTACTAATATCAAGATTTCATATTTTTGCAATTAAAAATCTATTTTTAGCACTTAATTTTATGCTATTTTCTCTAAGAAGGTTTGACGATGCCAAGCGATCGCATCTAATCGGGGATGATGTGAAGAATTGTTGGGTAGAAGAAGGCGTTGACCGTGAAAGGTTTTCATTGGAGTAGCGTGGGGTGAATCTTCATGAAGGTTATCTGATACGAGAATAGTGTAATCATCATTAATGGTGAACCAAAAGCGGTCGAATGCCCAATGATGGTTTTTGCAGAGAGATAGTCCGTTATTGATGCGGTCGTCATAAAATTTGGAGAAGGGTTTAATGTGCGCTCCATCGACGATGTTCTCCTGGTTATTGAGTATTTGCAAACCACAAAAGGCACAGCGATGACCGTAGACTGAGGTAACAATTCTTCTAAAAGCACCGTCTCTAACAATTGCGGTTTGAGTATCGCTTGTATCTATTTCTTCACGCTGATAAACTCTGCCACCTTCAGTTAATAGTTCATCCGAAATATTAGCAAAGGCATCCATAGAAAGCGATCGCTCTAGCTGTTGAGTTTTATCTGAGAACCAGGAGTCAATCAAAACTAAAATTAATTCATTACGGGAAGTAGGATTTTTAAGTAGAAAAAATAGTTCGGGGTCGAGATAGGCGTATTCTACTGCTTGCCTGAGTCCGCTAACGGTTCTAACTCTTACTTTAGATTGAGAGGATTCAATATATTCGTGACCGAGATTAGATTTGAAATGCCAGAAGCCATCCCTCTTGAGATGAAAAAAAGGCATCCCGATATCGGGCTTACGTTCTATTTCAAGCTCGTGCCAAAACTTAAAGAAAGTGGCAATTAGTTCGGGAGATAGATAAATACGATTATCGGTAATATGCGATCGCTCTATTAATTCAATAACTGAAAGTAACAATATTGGTTTGTTAGGTGCAACTCCTGCCGAACGACTGACGTTTAAACCCTCTTTGTTAAATTTAGATCTGGGGGAAAACTTGAGACGATAATAATTGATATCTTTAATCATCAAGAGTGAAAGTTGAAAGTTGCTTTAATTATTTATCATTCTCATTTCTAGCCTAAAAAATCTGACTGTCATGTTTTGCGATGCCAACAGACAACACTTTGTGATCGCAGCGAGAGGATTCGATAATAAAATTAAACTGCTTTGGACTGAGACAACCAACCATGACTGAATACAGATGTACTCGTAATGCCTCCTATACCTGTGACTGTTATGGACGCGACGATATAACCGCTAGACAGGGATATTATATTCACGCCGAGAGTGAAGAGGAAGCATGGCAGCAGATGGCAATCAGATATCCAGAAGAAACCACAGCAGGGTTTACGGTTCAAGATTGGTCTGAACGTTCGGGCAAAAGCATAACTATTTTCAAAGTCGAGCGAGATGAAGCGGGGAATAAAATATTAATCAATAAAGAAGGCAAAAAAGCCATTACTAATGATGAGGGTGATATTGTTGGCTATGAAGATTAGCTGTTCCAGACATAAATACAATTCTTCTCTGGATAATAACCTCTAGAAACTAACCAGTCAAAATGATAAGTCTTATGAGGTTTGTTCATGATTAAGCGATCGCAGTGAATATCCTCATTGCCGATAAAAACATAGGTTACGCCTGTATCTAAAACTTCAAATTCATCTGGGGCGTAGCGGTGTCCTCCATCGACCTCTTCTGTATCATTTCCTTTTATTGTCATCCAAGAAGTAATTACCGTTTCGGGCTGATACTTTTCAATTGCTGCGATCGCATCTAGCTTTTCTACTTCTGGCGGTGGATTGGTTGAAGGTTGATTGAGTAGTTCATGGACTAACTTTACTGCTGGTATCTGCTCTGAATAGTTATCGATGCTTTTGATGCCGAGGGGATGATAGAAATAGTTATTTCCCGCACCGATTTCAATAGCTTTGTCGAGATTAAAGTTAGCTTTGAGCCAGTCAACTAGTTCGATGGTGGGTATTTGATAGATAGCCCGACAGATACACCATACTCTTAGATCGTCATTGTCTATGCTGTGATAGAACTCTGCGGGAAAAAGCTTAATGATTCCCCGTTCGTCTAAGAGAAGGCGATCGTATTTTTGAAGAAACTCTTGGACTTCGGGAGGGAAAATCATTATTCAGTAAATGTAGCCCAATTTAAAGCTTCTCGTCCAGACTCAATTGATGCTGGTATTCTTATTACTCGTTCCTCATTCGTGTCTAAATTTGTCGCCTTGAGAAAATAACTAGATAGAGTGTTGACTTTATTACCTAGTCGTAAAAAAGAATATGAAAAATTACCTTCTTGCCAAGAATCAAGCTCTGTAGTGTTTAAATCTTCCAATAGTTGTATTAAAGTAGCATTGTCAACCTTGCGGTTCTTTGGTCGTTTGTTCGGGTCGAGAAACATAGTTTTAAAAAAAAGCTGCTTTGGTTTCTATTAAATCATCAAATACTAGATTAAAATAATTGCGGTTTAGTCGTACTGCGAAGATACAGAGGATGACGGGGACAACCTTGTTTGGTAATGCCTAAAGAATAGAGATGGTTATAGCTTTTTAACAACTCAAGAGTATATAAATCTTGCTTCTGCCACGTTCCATGATTGCCCCAGGCTAAGATGACGCGATCGCTCCTGTCTACACTTTCTAGAATAAAGCGATCGTTATCCTTGCCAATTGGTTCTGCTGCCTGTTTGAGTAGTGATGGTTTTGATGTGCGATATGCGAACATATTTACTACTTCCAATCTTCCATAGCCCCAAGATTTAGCAAAGTTGACGCAGCGAGTAATTGTTGGATCGTTAATTTGGGCATCGGCACGAGAAGGGTTGAGCATGATGAAGGAAATAGTTTTGCTGCTACTATTCCACTCACGCCATAGTAAATAGCGATAATTACCTGTAATTACTGCTCCACCTTGCATCGCTTTAGAAAATTCTCAATATAAAATCCTATATCTATCTTTCCATCTTCATAGCCCCACCAAGTTGAGTTAATTATCTGTCCCAGGCGATGTCTTCGACTAGCTTCGCAATCGCGAGTAACAAATTCCCAATCGGCAGGTGGAATAAACTGACGGGAGAGATTACACAGGCGATCGCGCAGATATGGCAGAAAGGGGAGTGTGAAAAATATGAGTTGAAAACTATCTCCTAAATCGATGGCGAGACAGGAACGTCTCACAATAGCCAAAAATCGATTTTTAGGACACGAAAAACAGGAGCATTTCAAGTGTCTACAAATTTATAACATTCAAGACATTTAACAGATAATTCTGGGGGGGAAGTTTTAAAGAGGTATTTCAAAACAAATTAAAAGTCTGCAATGCGAAAAGATTGTTAGAAAACTTATCATTCCTAATATACCGTTTAAACTTTCCTTTTAAAAGGCTTAACGATCCATTGGCTCACCTTTAGTAATACAAGGAATAAGCAAAGGTAAGCCAAAATTAAAAAGTTGGCATAAAATGCGCTTATCACCCTAATTTTACAAAAAACCTTCATTTATAGGTAAATTGAAATGAATAATGAGAGTTTGCAAGTTATTGGAACAGAGAGCTTATCAGATTACTTTGTTAGGCTTGGTGAACTATACAAAAGCGGTAAACTAGATGATATACATAGCAGCAAGAACCTAGAATCTTTTGTCACCGAAAATAGAGATTACTTTAAAGTAAAATTTCTGCCCGTTGACTTTACTAATATTAATCGCTTCTACTTCAAGGAAATACGAAAAGGCTTTGAATCGCCATCACATAGTCACGACTCGCCGACCTTTCGATATATTATCAAAGGAAGTCTTATTCTTAATGATGTCCGTTATAGTGAGGGGGATTGGGTTCTTGTGCCAAAAAATATCAAGTATTCAATCAAGACAGATGAAGATGTATTAATGCAATACGCATGTAACCATGGATAGTAATTTACTTTAAAATAGCGCATTCTTGAAAAGAATCGGAGAGCGATTATTCGCCCTTAATCATATTTCGTTAAGTCCGCCTTGTACATACCTGTCCTGGACAATCCAGGACAGGTGAATTACTCAAAATAGCAATTTTGTCGAATTCGTCTTTTAAGTGCCGATAATTCCGTAAATCGGACTATAGCGCGATCGCAATTACCCATCCCATGCTCCTCAGATCGCACCTTTCATAAATTCTCAAGTTGATAATCGATACAGATAAAAACTCATATAAAAACTAAAGTCCTGGTAGCAATGCTGCTGGGACTTATATATTTAAAGGGATAAATTATTTAACTAACGCGATCGCCACACTACGATACAACAAATTCTGATGAGCGATCGCCTGACTTCAAATGCCCGATATAATTTAATAATTATCGCTCGCGCTTTATTTGATGCCATGAGATTTACTATGCGATTTATTTGGCAGAGTCTGGTTTTATCGTTCGTCGTAATTTTTGGCAGTAGTTTATTTTGGTTGCCAGTTGCATTAGCCGATTCTCAGGTTGACGAGATTAAAGTTAGTTTGGGGAACAGTAGCGGAGAACTAAAATTTTTTCCAAGCAACATAGAGCTAGAAGCTGGAAAACCTTACAAATTGCTGTTGAATAATCCCAGTCCCGAAAAGCACTACTTTACGTCTAAAGATTTTGCCGATGCTAGCTGGACGAGAAAAGTACAGGCGGGTAAAGTCGAGGTAAAAGGAGCAATCCACGAATTAGAACTCAAGCCAGGTGCGGAAGCTGAATGGGTTATAACTCCTATGAAAGCTGGTACATACGAATTACACTGTTCGATTAAAGGTCATGCTCCTGCTGGAATGGTTGGAGAAATTGTGGTGACGAACTAGCGATCGCAACTACTTATTAGATTTACGGTAGTCCCAAGGCTTCTGATGATTGCCATTCCAAACACCTAGTTTCTCATCTTTAGCTATCTCTTCCGCCCAACCTAAATTATCGGCACTTTCACAATTACCCGAATACCTCTGATAGTGCCATGCCATGCCAGCTTCTACCATTGCGGTATTAAGGTGAATCTCTGCCTCATAATCTGGTTCGATTGGTATCCACAACTCGGCTACAGTGCGTCCATATCTATCTTCTTCAATAGGTAGAACGTGAATCGTACCATCACTTTTAGCAATAAGCGATCGCAAATAATCTCTAGATTCAACGCCCAAAGGTTGCTTTAGTTCGGGGGCATCAATTCCGCAGAATCTTATCTTTAACTCTTCATCACCTCTAACTACTCTCAAGGTATCGCCATCGTAGATACTGCCAGGTTTTACGCGCCATTGCTCGGCATGGTTATCTTTGAAAAAGACGCGATCGATTGCCCCTTCTATCGCTCCATTAATAGTTTTGCGATTGCCAAGGACACCGATAAAAACCAAAATCAGACCAATTAGTAAGCTAGAACTATTTAGCAGTCGTTTCATTGCCAGTAGATAGTAAGTAAGTTCTTCTACCCTGGCTCAATTGATTAAACATAGGTGCGATTTAGATCGGACAATAGTGTACCATATAAGATACAGTTAATTGACGAGCGACCCCGCGTCGCCGTCAGGCGCAAGGGAATGCGCGAGGAGAGCGAAGATTGAAAAGACTACCAGCTAGATTTTTTCGCTCTGCCAATGGTGTAGAGCCAGTTAAAGACTGGTTGAAGACTCTTGACCGCGAGGACTGCCGTATTATTGGTAGCGATATCAAAGATGTAGAGTTTAGCTTTCCGATTGGTTTACCCTTATGCCGTTCGCTCTCTGGTTATAAAGACCTGTGGGAAGTGCGGAGTAAGATAACTGGGGGCAAAATAGCGCGGGTCATCTTCTATATCAGCAATGGTGAAATGATTCTGCTACATGGGTTTGTCAAAAAGTCTCAGAAGACACCAAAAAAAGAGATTGATTTAGCCGTAAAACGTCAAAAGGAGCATCAAAAATATGACCGATAATCCTTATACAGGCTCTAGCTTCGATGATTTTCTTCAAGAAGAAAGGCTATACGAAGAATGTAGCGCGATCGCTATTAAACGAGTCCTCGCTCGTCAGCTAGAGTCGGAGATGAAGCGAAAGAACCTAACTAAAACCGAGATGGCGAAGCAGATGCAAACCTCTAGGGCGCAGTTAGATCGACTCCTCGACCCAGAGAAAACAGGAGTGAGTATCGAGACTATCACCAGGGCAGCGACCGTAGTGGGTCGCCAACTGCGAATCGAATTAGTTTAACTATTAATGTTTCAATTTATAGTCAACGGTTTCGAGCGATAATAAAGGTGCAACAAAACCTTGTATATTGATGCACATTCTTCGATACACCTATACTAATGTCAGTACAGAACAAAGTTACTAATGCTTCGAGCGATCGCGAGTTAATTTTGATTTGGTTGGGTGGGAAATCGGCGACTACCCAGATTAGTTATCGCTCGACGGTCGAGAAGTTCATTGAATTCATTGATAAACCGTTGGCTGAGGTGAAGTTAGAGGATTTACAGCTATGGGAGCGGGGATTAAAGGCTCGATTTAAGCTTACCACTGTAGCGAACAAAGTTTTAGTAATTAAGTCGCTGTTTAGCTTTGCGGTCAAGACTGGCTATCTGACTTTGAACGTGGGCAGCTTCATAAAACCTCCCAAGGCAAAAGAAGATCTGGCAGAGAAGATTTTAGATGTATCCGATGTGCAGGGATTGATTAAGTATGGGGTCAGGAATGAACGCGATCGCTTGATGCTGTTGTTGATGTACGGCTGTGGGTTGAGAGTGTCTGAGGTGGTGGGGCTAACTTGGGACGATTTTAAAAAGCATGGCGACGGCGGGAAAGTAACGGTATTTGGGAAGGGAAGTAAAACTAGGATAATCATTATTCCCGATTGGCTGTGGACGAGGGTTAAGGAGTTTGAGAAATATCATCGGGTCAATCAGTATGTTTTTATTTCGCGTCATCACAATAAAATGGAGCGATCTGTAGTGCATCGGATGATTAAACGAGCCTGTAAACGGGCAAATGTTGATGAGAGGACATCGGCGCACTGGTTGAGACATTCCCACGCCAGTCATTCTTTAGAAGCTGGCTGTAATTTAAGGCTGTTGCAGCAGAGTTTGGGTCATGCGAGTGTGACTACAACGGAGCGGTATCTGCATATCAGTCCTGATGCTGGTAGCAGTCAGTTTATAGATTTTTAGTAGTAATATTCAGTTAGACAAATGACTAAGAAGAAGCAAAAAAAACGCCATAAGTTTTTTCTCAATCCCTACTCTGATTGTGGATTTACTAAGTGTCCCAAATGCGATGCCAAGACGAAAATCAGGAAATATCCTTTAGTAATTCACGTAGAGCCAAAGCAGATCTTCTTACTCAATAAAAAGTGCAAGTATTGTGTAAACTGCGACTTAATTATTGCCAAAAAACAGGAAATTGAATCATTTTTAGCCTTGGCATTACCTCAATTAAGTAAAAACGATTATCTAGTGATGGGGACAGTTGAGAGAAAAGATTGGGTTCTAGGTAATAAAGGTTCTCTCCCACCATCAGAAATAATTGAACGGATGTATGTATTCAAGGATGTCTGGGATTTTGAGGTAATTCCTGCGGGTTGGTATCCTGCCGAAGACTAGTTTCAAAAATACTTTCTATTATTAATAACTGTTAATACCTTGGGTTAGGAATTGTAAGTGAGCATAATAATATTCTTGTTAAGTATTTTCGCGCCACGAACGCGTCACTTTTACTATGACTTCAGCTCTTGAGTCAGAAATTCTCGCCTTACGGGACAAACGTTTAACCCCGAAGCAAATTGCCCGTAAATTAGGTTTGAAAGTATCTCAAGTTAACTCTGTAATCAAAACAAGTGCGGAAAAAACTGCCATAACCAGAGCCGAAACTGGAGAATTAGCCCCGATCGCTCAATGTTTAGTTAATACTAGATGTGCCGAGTTATTGTTAGAGGAGCAAACTCTTGATGATAGTGGCATGGGTGGGTTGGGAATCGTTTTAGTAGCGAGAACCACAGGATCTAAGCGGTTTGTAGTTTGCACCTACATGGTTGATTATTGGTGTCTGGGGTTAAAAGATACGATGGGAGAGAAGAAACTCAATGACATTAAATACCAACAATTCCTGAACATGGTTTATCGAGGATTCCCTGATGGTTATCAGGAGATCACCTTGGAGCAAGCACAGGCAATTGTCTATGGTGCGATCGATTATGCTAACAATTTAGGATTTAAGCCCCATAGGGATTTCCAGAAAACCAAAAATCATCTAGGCACTTGGAGTGGTCAGCCGAAATTAACCTTTGGTCGTCAGGGAAAGCCTTGTTTTGTTCAAGGTCCTTATGACAATGGAACTCAGATTATGCAGACTTTAAGACAGAATGTTGGAGAGGGGAATTTTAATTATCTTATGGGTCTAGGCTAAACTCCTTACTGCTTTTTTTTATCACCAATTAGTTGCTCGATTTCTCTTACCGCCTCATCCTGCTCAATCTCAACCTTAACAATCTGCTCGATAATGCGATCGCGCCTATCCTCCATGCCCAATATCTGAGAGGTACTACCCTGACCGTACTTATAAGCAATTCTCATTACTTCCCTCTGCTGTTCGAGAGTTTCCAGGTTCGATGTCAGTAGTTCGAGTTTGCGGTTAGCAGCTTCATAATCTAAGAGTAAGTTCAGCACTTCATCTTCAATTTTTAGCTTCTCTTCTTCCTGCTGCCTTTCTAATTCCGCTTTTGCTGCCAGTAGGTCTGTAGTTCTAATTTCCAAATTGGCGATCGCAATATTATCCCTCTGTATGCCACCACCACCAAATAGGTTTTGAATGATGTCTACAGGATTAGTAGAGATATAGTTAGTCCACTTCTTCTTTGATGTGTAATCGATACGATCTTCCGTAACTTCTAGTCTCTGTTCGATTAAAGCAATTCTAGATTCAGACTGCTGGAGTTTAAATGAGTTGGCGATCGCTCGTTCTGTAAGTTGCCCTACACAAAGTTTACTGCTGTTGAGACAGGGAATTTCTTTGTTCTCTGCGTCTGATTCGTTCGGCTTCTCGATCTGATTCGACCATGAGGGTAACTTGGGCTGTGAGTGTGCCATCTGCGGATTGACCGAGCCACTTAATACGGCGAACAGTGCCACTGTAAGGAGATTTAATAACTGCCAAAGTTGCGATCGCATTGTCCACATTATTTAGTTTCTCCTGTAGCTGTGTAACCTGAAATTCTCTATCGGTCACTCTTTGTTCGTATTCTGCTAATTGCCGTTGATAGTTGAGCCTTGCTTGATTTTGTTCCTCTACCCGTCGGGCTGTATTAATTGAGGCTTGGTACTCTTTGTAAGAGCGATCGCTTTTTGCCGTCTGCATCTTACCCATTGCTAGCTGATACTCTCTAACTGCTGTGGTGTGACTCAGTTTTAACTGTTTTAACTTTGCTTGTTCGTGTTCGAGGATAATTGGGTCGAGGTTTTTGACTCCTTTGAGATAGCTTATTTCTTGTTGTTTGAGTTCTAGTTCCGATTCAATGGAAGCGATCGCACTTTTGGTTTTCTCAACTGCTGCTTCTTGTTCTAGATAGCTGATGGGCGGTAATGCCATTGTAGGCGGTACTGCTTGAGGTGCTGCGGGTGGAGTAATGGAAGCTGCTTTTAGTCGGTCGAGTGATAGCTGAAGCTGTTTCTGTTGGGCTGTCAGTCTGGTTCTTTCTCGTTCCCTGTCGGCAATGATTTCACCTTTTTCTATCCGTTCCCCTTCACTGACTTTGAGGTCGTCTGGCTCGGTAACGTTGACGGTGATGTTTAAGCGTTTGGGTGAAGTAGTTTCTGTTTGAGTCGTTCCGTTATTAGCCGTTGCCCAACTAGAAAGAGGAAAGATGCTAGTGGTGATAATGGCGATCGCGATGCTGACTATGACCAGTCCATAGATAATTAATTTACTTACCCTCTTCATCTAACTAAAACCTCGACACAGAACTATTTATAGTTCTATTATTCCCATGCAGCTAAGGTTTTTGAGCAGGGTTGGCTTATGTTTGGTGCGTTCTGAGCTTGGGTAATGCGATCGCTGCTATTTAACAACTAAAATCCTTTTCCTTTCAAAACATTTATTTTCCTATCAAGAAAGATAATATGAATTGTTTTTTTGCTGTCCTTTTCTTTCCAAACCCAGTATTCAGCTTTTCCATCACAAGTCACCTTAATTTTCTGTCCAGAAAATCCTAATATTTTCTGAGTTTCATATAAAGACAAACCGTTTTTTACATTATCAAAACCTCTAGCTTTAGTCTTTTTATTCTTTCTAACTAAAGTTTGCCATTTTTGTCGATTGAGTTCTCCATACCCCCAATTTGATAAACTATTCAAGCGATTGTCAAATCTCGGAGGATTACAAACTTTTTTTTTAGCTTCTACTTTTAAAGGTAAAATCACCAAAATAGCGACCACGCTAATCAAGAAAAACTTCTTACCCATGACAATCTTGTTGAAAATACAAGACAATCGTAGAGAAAAGCCTGATTATTCAACGTGATCTTAGTTCTTATCGCTCGCTCTTTATGAAAACTAAAATTTAGTTTTATTCAATCTTTAAAAAGCGATCGCAATTAATATGAGTAACATTTTGGGAACTATAGATGAGAATTTACTCTTTTTGTATTCATCATGGCTAAAGTTACCCTTCAAGTACGAACACGCAACAATCTATTGGAGCTACTGGCTAAAAATGAGTCGGGAGCGTGGGTTGTTGGTAAAAATAGAGTCGAGCAAATTACTCACATTCAAGTTGTTAACTTCGAGGGTACACAGATGATTGAAGGTATATTCGATCGCCATTCTAGTTTTTACACGGACGAATTTGGTCAAGACAGGCTAGTTATAAAGTTTTTAGATGGACGTATTGTGAACTGCAATGTTGAATTTAACGGAGAGAATCCAGTTCGTTATGTTTAACTGAATAATTAATTCTGAATTATCCTAACCTCAACCGTTCCTATCGCATACTGCTCTCTCAATAGCGCGATCGCCTTGTCTAACGGACAGTACGAAAGCTTCAGTGTAGTACCGTTTAAAGACGCTGTAGCATAGTTGTTTTTTGTAAAAGGGATCTGGATATCTTCGGGAAAATCAACCGCCAAATCTCCGCTTACAAATACGTTTGAGTTGGGATAGTTTTGTTTTAGTTCCAGCAGTGGCTGTACGGCATCTTCATCATTAAAGGTCAAATTCCTAATCTCAGTAGTGGCAGCTTCCCCGACGGTGGTTGTCACCTTGCTAGTAATTATCTGTTCGCCAGTCTTGTAAACACCCTCCCCATCGGTCACGATAAACTCGTTTCCTTCATTGCCAATAATTAAATATTTGCCATCAGCATTCGTGCGATCGCTCGTCCAATAGCCTGTGATTCTCGCGTATACTTTGTTAGTACTGGCGTTCTGGTTATAGATTCTGACAATGCCATCTCTTAAACCTAGATTCTGACTGACTTTCTGTGTAATGCCTCCACCATTGGCTAAATAGATTCCTAAAGTCAGTAGAGCGATCGCAATACCTAAAACCCATAATTCACCAGCCCCACCAGTTTTAAGTCTCCGTCGCGGATTTGATACAGAGATTGCCCAGACAGGCTCAGGATAGAATAGCTGTACCCCTTGCTTGGTGAAGGTATCGGAGAAACAGGCTAATAGATGACCTAATGGGAGAGCGATAAGCGCAAAAGTTTGTTCTAGCAAAAAATAACCCCCCAGTAAACTTGCTACGGCGATCGCTACGGTTGCTAACAGGGAGTGAGTAATACTTCTATGAGGATATCTGTCTTCAATCCAGCTACTAATCGGATAGAAGATTTTGCCAATGGTGCTAGTGGTAGTGTCGATATCGGGAATTTGTGAACCGAGAATAGCTAGACCTAAAGGTAAAGGTTCGGCTGTTCCGAGTATTAAAGATGTTCCTGCTGCTGCTATTGAGCAATGAGTGATCGCCATCATAAGCGGTAAAGGTTGGAGTTACTTTACCAGTTTGGATTTGGTTAAGGCGATCGTCAGTTATTTAGCTCACTATTTACGATAAGCCCATTCATTACTACATCAACTAATCGATCTACAAAGTCCTTGGTTAAGGGTTGATGCTTAAGTAGCAAGCGGTAGAAAAGCGGACTATATAAAGCATCGATCGCAATTTCTGCATCTATACCTTCTTTTAATTCACCTCGATCTACTCCTCGTTGAAATACTCTTTTTGCATCTTCTCTTCTGGGAGTCAGCCAATTTTCCCTAAAAGCTGCTATTAGTTCTTCATCTGCCTGTCCACAGCCAATAACACTAGCTAGCACATCTCCTCTAGGACTATTCATTAGTCTTACTATTTTTTGCATTTGCTCTCTGAAATCCTCAGATGCCTCCCCTGTATCGGGAAATGCCAGTTCTGGGTTTACAGCGTCTAAAAAAGCATCCATTGCTAGTGCTGCTTTAGTTTTCCAACGTCGATAAATCGTTGGTTTGCCCACTTCTGCTCTTACTGCTACTCCTTCGATAGTTAGATCCATAAACCCCACTTCATTCAACATTTCATAAGCAGCTTTGAGTATTTTTGCTCTGGTTTCAGGCGATCGCGGTCTGCCACGTCCAGATTTGGCAACGGTTTTAGACTTTTTCGTTTTAGAGGTTGACATATTTGTTTGGTTTTCGCTATATTAATTACGTGGCGTAACGTTAATACGCAGATTATAATCTGGTTTCTGTTTCTTGACTAGCGAAAGTTAAAAGTCAAGCAAGAGCAGGTATGCTGACGAAACTTTTTTTTGTTTTCTTATTTTACGCTACGTAACGTATAACTAACATAAAACATAATGATCCAATCCTTACAAACCACAGACGAAGCCAAAATTTTTGAGTTAACAGAACAATGGAGAGCTATCTGGAGTCCAAAAGACAAACCCTTTACAGGAAGAGGTTTGGAAAATATCTTTGCCAGTGAGAACAAAATCCTTGTCTTCGATAATTTCGATAATGGCGTTGTCGTGCTGCACAGCCTTCAGGAATATCTCGATACTTGGATTCCTGTGATGGAGAACTTTAGCTACTGGGAAATTCAGTTAGAGGATAACTTAGAAATCTCGATTGATGGTGATTTAGCGGTTACTACCTTTTCTTGGGTAGGAGGTGGGAAAACCAAAGATGGACAAGAAGTAGAAGTTAGACAATATGGTACTCATATCTGGAAGCGTCTTACCGATAAATGGCGTTTGGTACATGAGCATTTAACCGTCGGCTAATTCAATCCTCACAATATTGTAGATATCATAAATTTTTTGTAGGAGTAAAAAATGAATTGTCAATTTACTAAAGTGTTTGCCTTATCCCTAATTTCTGGTGTCTTGCTATCAAATTACATTAACTTACCAATGCCCAATTTATCAAATTCTGTAGTAGCTCAAACGTCTAATTCACAACAGAATCAGGAGGATATTATGCAACGTCTTAACGAACTTAACTATCAAGGAAATGTAGTTGCGGTGCGATCGCATTTTGTAGTTAGTCCAGAACATATAGATGAATTTATTAACCAAGCAGCAGAAGTAGCAGCTTTTACAAATGGTAAAGACAGTCCTGTTTTATATCGATTCTTTCAGAATGTCGAACAACCCAATCAATTCGTTCTAATGGAAGAATGGTCAGATCGAAATATGCTACAACAACAAAGAAATACTACTCATGGACAAGCTTTTCAAAATGAGTTTCCAAAATTAATCACTGAACCAGTACAAGTAAGAATGTATCAACCTGCTTCTGAACCCGCACCTGGAGATGGCAAAGTAGATAAAGCTTTAGTTGAAGCACAACCAGGCGCAACCCCTACTATTTCTAGAACTCGCGACAGATTGGCGCAATACGATATGGTCGAAGCACCATTCGTACTTTTGGTAGACATTCCAGTAACTGAAGGTGGTGCAGCTACTATGAAAGATACGGCTGTGAGAGTTCAAGACGCAACATTGGAAGAACCTGGAAGTATTCGCTACGGCTACTATCAAGATGCAAAACAACCAACATCATTTTTGTTGTTTGAATGGTGGCGTAGATTTGATGATATGGCACATCACGTAGAATTACCTCACTTTCAAGAACTGATGAAAGCCTTTGGTGCAGTAGGCGGTGATGGTCGGACTGTAGCAATTTATCGACCACTACCTTTGTAATTCTTATCGATTTACTAAAACCCAATGGAAGAGAAATACAACTTGTGACAGACTCAAACATAGATAGAACAGGACTTAGTTCAATTCAAATAGACCACGTGATGATTAGCGTTCCCAACTATCAAGAAACTCTTGAGTGGTATCAAAATAAACTCAATGCAACTATTGAAAAAGAATGGACTGTAGATGAATTACCCGATTTACAGCTAGCTTATCTCAATGTTTATGGCTTTCGGATTGAAGTAGTAGGAACTACTCAAGGGCGATCGGGAATGCCTAATTTTCAAGACTTTGGCGAAGCGTTACGAACAACTGGCATCGGACATTTTTGCTTTCAAGTAGACAGCGTTGATGAAGCAATTTCTGAATTAAATCAAAAAGGCGTACCGACATTTGTTGAAGCTGCTGATTATCCCAACATTGGTGTCAGAGTAGGTTTTGTTAAAGACAATAACGGTAATGTAATCGAGTTCTCAGGTGTGATGAACTCGGCAAAACAATAAATAAAAAATTAAGTAATTTATCAGTAAGGAAAAACATGAATAACAAAGCTACTTCTATCAATTTTACGTTCAAACTGGGAGGAGACTTAACAGTTAACCGTCTGGGTTATGGCGCGATGCGTCTTTCAGGACAACCAGGAAATTTCGGCGCATATCCAGACTGGAAAGGAGGGGAGCAGCTCTTACGTCGGGCTGTAGAGCTTGGAGTCAACTTTATCGATACTGCCGAAGCTTATGGGGCAGGATTTAATGAAGAACTCATTACCTCGGCTTTGCATCCATACAAACAAGATTTGGTTATTGCTACTAAAGGCGGAATTAATAAATCTGCACCAGACAGCATTATAGCCGATGCTTCACCAGCGTTTTTAAGAAAAGGTGTGGAAGGAAGTTTACAAAGGCTAAAACTAAAGCAAATCGATCTGTATCAACTACATCGTCCCGATCCAAAAGTTCCATTTGTTGAATCGATAGGAGCATTAAAGGAATTAAGAGATGAAGGAAAAATTCGCCATCTTGGACTGTCCAACGTCAGTATCGAACAGATCGAACAGGCACGTCAGATAGTGCCAATTGTCTCGGTGCAGAATAAATTTAGCATCAGCGATCGCTCTTTTGAAGATGTCTTGAATTACTGTACTAAAAATGATATAGCTTTTATCCCTCATGGTTCGTTGGGCGCACATCCTCTGAAACAAGGCGCACCATTGGCTAATGCAGAGGGAGTTATTGCCGATATTGCCAACAGCAAAGGTGTAAGACCAAATCAAATTGCTTTGGCATGGCTACTACATTACGCTCCTAATATAATCCTGATTCCAGGGACTACCACTATTGCTCATTTAGAAGAAAACATGGCTGCAAGTTCAGTTGAGCTTACTAAAGATGAAATGACAACCCTGGATAAGCTCCAAACTAATTAAACTTTTTTCCGTTACCTAAACTACCAACAGCTTTTAATCGATCTTAGAAATAAACATGAAATTTGCTCCCCATATAGGACTAAGTTCACCAGAAGACTTTATGTTTCCCGCACTGGCAGGAAGTGACCCCATAGACCAAATAAAATTCATTGCCGAGCGAGGATTTTCTGGCATTGAAGATAACTTTCTCAAACTGCGTCCTGTCGAAGTTCAAGAGAGAATCGGCAAGGAATTAGCCAAGCACGATCTAGAAATGGGGGTTTTTGTGAATAATTTAATCTTTGACCGCCCTACTTTCGTTAGCAATACGCCTGAAGCGAAAGAAGTTTTACTACGACAACTTCAAGAAACTATTGAAGTAGCCAAGCGAGTCAATGGCAAATTTGTCACTACACTTTCTGGTATTTTAAACCCTAGTTTGTCAAGAGATTATCAAACAGCAAATATGATTGAAAATCTTAAGTATTGTGCTGAACTAGCCGAATCTGCTGGAATAACTTTGGGCGTAGAAGCAATTACAGGTAAATGGTGGCAAGGAACTTTTGTAACTACAATTCCTCATGCTTATCTGATTGTAAAGGCAGTTAACAGTCCTGCGGTCAAATTGATTTTTGATACTTTTCAGACTCAGATGGAAACTGGCAACATTATCGAAAACATCGATCGCGTCTGGGATGAAATTGCCCTTTTTCAGATTGCCGATGCACCTAAAAGAACCGAACCAAATAGCGGAGAGATGAACTACACAGCTATCCTCAAACACATTAAGTCCAAAGGATATGACGGATTAATCGAAATGGAACATTCTGTCTCGCAACCAGGGAAAGCGGGAGAAGAGAAAGTGCTAGAAATTTATGAAGGTTTCAAGAAATTATAGGTGATAAGAGATGAACCAAGATCGATATAACTCAAACTCTCACCAACCCGTTACAGTATTGATTACTCGTAGACCTCGTAAAAGTAATCAAAAAGAGTTTGAACGAGCTTTATCTGACACTATCGATGCTGCTTTGGAGTTCCCTGGTCATTTGGGCGTAACTGTCTTGAAGCCACAAAGAGGAGATAATAACGATTATCAAATCATAGTCAAATTTGCTAGTCAAGCAGATTATCAAAGATGGTGTCGCTCGAATGAAGCTACTCACTGGTTTAAAATCCTCAATCATTTAGAAGAAAAACCGCCCAATCTGGAAATAATGACAGGGATAGAAACTTGGTTTGCTGTTGATAGTTCTATGTCCCGTCCAATAATTCCTCCTCCTCGCTATAAAATGGCATTTGTTACCTGGGTAGCAATTTTTGTCTTGATTGTCATAATCAACTTACTTTTTGGTAGTTTTTTAGCTTCTCTATCAATGTTGCTACGTAGTTTTGTTCTTACAGTCGGATTAGTTGGTCTAATGACTTATGTAGTGATGCCTCGGATGACTCGATTATTTAGTAGGTGGCTATATCCCAACAAACGTTCATCTTAATATCATCTGCCAAAGCTTTTAGTATTAATTACTGCCCTAACCTCTTCCTCGCTCCTTTGACACTGCCCAACTGTTTCAAAGTCATACCAGTCACTAAACTAACTCCACCAAAAATATAAAGTGACTTGTTCCCCGTACCCATCCCAATGAATCGGACAATGCCAAAGCTCATCAGACAAGCGAGAATGATCGGCATGATGACCACATATTGAGTATGTTCGGGTTTGTCCTGCTTCAGTCCTAGTGCCTCATTCTTGATGATTTTCCGCGCCAACATAGGGTTACGTCCTGCTAACGGTTGTAGTTCAGCCAGACGAGACTTACTTATTTGTAGTCCCTGCTTTTGTGCTTCTGCTTCCATCACTTGTCGGATGTGGCGATCGCTTGGCAGATCCAATTCAATCTCCAACATATCTAAAAAGATATCTCGCCCAGGATTAGCCACGGCAAAACAGACTACTCTCGCACCAGCAGAAATCATGTCCTCTAACCAATATCTGATACTGGTAGTCAACCGTTTGGCTTCGGGGAATACGAGCAGAGTATTCTCGTTGCTGTTAATTAGAATCTCTTCTTTGAGAGCATCAACGGTCATGGGTTTATCCCTCTCATCTTCTGTAGGACAGCCTAACTGCATGGCGATCGCAATAAAGAACTTTTTAATCGAACCCTTATAGGTAGCGATCGCACTTTGATATTCATTACTCATTTCATCATGAACGGCTACAGCCAGATCGGTTTTACCCGTACCAGCTTCACCGAGAACGATTATAGAATTTCCAGCAGCGATCGCATTACAGATTTTATCAAACGAGTCGTTGTCTCTAAAGCCTGCCTTTCTACCCGTACTCGTACCCTGGTCTATTACTATGCTTCTACCTGCGCTCTCTGACTGCGGTGTTGGGCTAGAAGCTGCTGGGCAATCTCTGCTGGTTGAAACTTTGGGTTAGCCACCTCACGGGCAATGTTCACTTTCTCCTGTAAGTCGGGGGATAGGTCATCAAAGTTCATCTGACTCGCTAGCTGAATCTTAATTAAGTCATTCATCGCCATGCCACGAGCAGCTAATTCTTGGGCTTCTCGAACGATGTTTGATTCAATTTTGGCTGTAGGTTCTTCGGCATTAACATAGATATCATCTTCGGCTTCAGTATTATTTGAAACTAATTCGTTACTGTCATCAACCTTAACAATACTACTACTTTGATAATTCTTTCTACTTCCTGTTATTTTAACGTGATTTCTTAAAGCTCTAATTTCAGTTGCTTGTTCGATTGTTAGATAAGCTTTACCTTCTGAATCCTTCTCTGGCTTGATGTCCAGATGACTTAAATCTTTGTAGTAGGCATCTTTTTTAATACCAAGTTCACTCATTAGCTCGTCGGGACGGATGATGTTGGTAGGTGCAGAATTCTGTGTCATAGTGCCGAAATTTCCTCAAAAAACTTTTTTTCTTATGTACATAATATGAATGCTCTAAATAAATTTTTATGATTCACGTCACAAAATTCGCTACCGAAGCGCAGAAAAGCCTCGAAAGGATATGAATTATTTTGTAGTGCTACGAGTTACTTAGAAGGCGATCGCTTTGTCAGAGCAAAAATGAGAGCAGGATTTTGGTAAAGGGTCGGAGATAGCTGTGGATTGAAACACCCGTCACCTTTTACTTTGCAGTAGTTAAAGTCGATCGAGCCGAGGTCATTTTCAAATCAACTTTCAGCATTTAATTAAGTGCTACAGCAATCATTTAATGCCATACTCATTTACTAATTTACTGCTATGTTTTAGTACTCAAGTAAGTAATGCGGTGAGGCTTTAAATAATAATTTAAGTATTGCTTTGACTTAGTAATGCAATAATGCAGTGAGTATTGCAGTAATTAAGTAAATACTGTTTACCCTGAAGGATACACTTCGTTATGACAGTCATCTCGTTAGTCAACCAGAAAGGCGGAGTATCTAAATCCACTACTTCCGTTCATTTAGCTTACTGGCTAATCGCCAAGAAGAAACAAAAGACATTATTAATTGATGCCGACAGTCAACGGTCGAGTTCCCTATGGGTTGAAGGGATGGAAGATGTTGAAATTCCCTGTAAAGTGATTGGTTCTCCCGACGATCTACTCGAACAAGTACCAGATTTAGCAGCAGATTACGATTATGTGATTGTGGACGGTCCCGCTAGTTTATCCGAAGCTACCAGGGCAATTTTATTTCGGTCGGATTTAGCCTTTATTCCCGTACAGCCGACGGGGGTAGACCTGCGTTCTGCGTCAGATGCTATGAGACTCGTTAAACAGGCTCAATCGGTCAGAGGTGGTTTACCCAAAGCGGTAATGTTTCTCTCTCGTGCGGTGAAAGGAACGAAGTTAAAAGATGAGGCGATCGTGCTACTGAGTAAAAATCCAGGTGCGATTTTATTGAATACTGTCATTCATCAAAAACAGGCGATCGCTGACACTTCGGGACAGTCGGCTACAGTATGGGACATATCTGGAAGACCTGCATCAGAATCAGCTTCCGAATACGAAAAGTTATTTAAGGAAATGCTCGAACAATTACCATGAACCGAAAAAAGCGTAAACCATTAGATGACTCTCTAGCTAATGAATTTGTATTTGGTGGAAATGAACCAGAAGAAGCAGCACCAGCACCAGATATCGAACCAGAAGCAGAAGTTACAGCCGAACCAGAGCCAACACCCACTACACCCATGCCAGAAAAGCCAGCCCCCAAGTCAAACAAAGAATCAAGTCTCATGCAAAAACTACAGTTAGAAGCTAAAGAACCAACAAAGCGTTTTACTATCGATTTGAGAGAGTCAGTACATCGTAAGTTATCGATCCTGGCTGCCAAAACTGGCAGGAGCAAAGCCGATATCGTCAGAATGTTACTTGATGATGCACTTGAAGACATAAATGAGTAAATACTCAAACATTGCAGTAACTAATTAAGTAATGCAGTAAACAAACAATGAAACGTTTATTTATCCTGAGCTTTATCGCTTTTCTATTAATTAGTGGGAAAATGCCTATTCAATTAGCAATGCACACGAACACTAGTACAACTTTGAATCAGGCTCAAGCAGCCCAACAAGATATTTGGACGCAAATGCGGGAGAACGCGGGGTATGTAGTGCTATTACGTCATACCATAACAGTTTCGGGAACTGGAGATCCACCAGGGTTTGAACTAGACGATTGTGAAACACAGCGTAACTTATCAGAAGCAGGTAGAGAGCAAGCAAAGCAGATTGGGAGAGAATTTCGCGATCGCAACATTTCGATTAGTCAAGTTCTATCTAGCCAGTATTGCCGATGTTTAGATACAGCCAGGCTATTAGATTTGGGTACGGTTGAACCCGCGCCGATGCTCAACTCTATTTTTGAAGACCGTACTACTGCCACGCAACAGGTCGAACAGACTCGTCAACGAATACTCAATCATCGAAATACTTTAGGCGTAATCGTCATGGTGTCACACTATGCCAATATTGTTGAAGTTAGTGAGGTTGCCCCACAAGAAGGAGAGATAGTTGTGATCCGAGCCAACCGACAGGGAGATTTAGAAGTAGCAGGGCAAGTTCAAATTTGATAATTAAGCAATCAACAAAACCATGATTAATGATTTTGATTTAGAAGACGATCTCGAATATCCAGAAGAACTATATCCCGTCGTAGAGCTATCGGATAGTATCTTGGAACTGACAGAAAAACTAGAAACAATTAGAAGAAAACTAGACGATTTCGAGCAAAGATATTTAGAAGCTGACGAAGAAGAACGGGAATGTGAAGGTTATGAAATTCCTAGTTCAACAAAACTTGAACGTTGGCAAGCTGAAATTGAAGAGATTAGCGATCGCATCGAGCTTTTAGGCGATCCGCTCTGACCAAAATAACCAATTTGAGTCTTGTAAAATAAATTTAGGTTCAATTATTATCTATGAGTAATATTGCGGTCGCGACTATAGCTTTTGATTACTTTAGTCACGGATTAGCATCGGGAGAATGGCATGATTTTTTTAAAATGCTAACAGAAGATTTTAGCTTTTCTTTTCCCGTCGCACCTTTTCAGGGTCATAATGTTGGTCAAGACAAAGCAAAGCAGTTTTTCAACTATGTTTCACAACAAGTATTCACAACAGGATTATTTTTGACTGTAGAAAGAATTACTAGTAATGAGAATACTGTCGTATTTGAAGTTAAATCCCAAGGATTGATGTTCGATAAGCCTTACACTAATCAAGCAGCAATTTCCTTTGATGTTAGAGGCGATCGCATTTGCGGATACCGCGAATATTTAAGCGTTATTTACATCAAGGATGCAGACTGAATTTCGAGGAATTAATCATAGTAGGTTTAACTGATACATTAATAGCGATCGCTTTATTCTTCAGTTTCCTCTTGACCCTTTCCTGTCATGGCAAGAATACCTAAAAATCCCATAGCAATTTTCTGCCCTAATGGAAAAATAATCGCGACAAATCCCAGCACCAGACTAAGAAGAAAAAGCCAGATTAAATGAAGGGAAGAAACCTGGAAAGCCACAACTAAAGCTAAAAAGACAGTAAATATTATTAAAGATGTAATTGCAGGAGGGATAATAGCTCCGCCATTAAGTGCCATGTCTCTTAAGGAAAGCACTTGCCAAACAACCCAAACCACAGCAGTTGCTAAAACCGTATTTTCTGCAATCTCCATGACGAAACTCCCAACGCGCTTTAGTTAATATTATTCCTCAAACCGCACAAACCAGCATAACCAATACCAATGGCATCAACACTATCATCGATTGGCAGTGTTTCTAGATCGAATAAAACCTGTACCATTCCTGCCACTTCATTTTTATCGGCTTTGCCATAACCTAGATGACATTTCCAGCTAGATTGGTGTAGATACACGGGTTGGATTCCCATCTCTCGATAACAGACTAGGTTAATTACCCCAAAAGCCTGTAATACGCCTCCTGCTGCCTTGATACTTCTACCGAAAAAGGGCATCTCGATCGCTATATGAGCAGGACGAAATTCAGTTATCAGTTCCACCATGTCATGCTCTATTTCTAGAAGTCTTTCTGATGTTGTTAACTGTTTACTAGTTTCTATCGTGCCAAATTCCAGTAATCGTGCTTCTGTCTCTTCTACCTCTACCAACAATGCCCAACCAATTGTTGCCAGTCCAGGGTCAATTCCCAACCATGTTCGATTCATTGTGGGTATCCAATTAATCACCACATAACAAATACATTATCTGACAAGACAGGAACTAATACTATTTATAGATGGAACTCGCGATCGCTTTGCTTGAATTTTAATTTAGTTCAAAGTTTTCAATCCGAGCGAGACGAATCACGGTATCATCAATCATCTTGCACCATTCGCCATCGTCGCTAGAATAGACATCTACTATGCGACCTTTTACTTCTGTAGGTTCATTGTTTTCATTTTTGTAGGTTACGGAGCATTCTTTTTGTGTCGTGGCTGTGGCTCTAAGGCGATCGAATAGCTTGCTGTCTACAGGAGTATAATCACTCATAATTTTTCCTCAATAAGATTTACCGACTTAATTCTAGAAATTGACCTTGACTAAAACATCTATAGAAAGTAAACCAATAGAATCGAGAAATACCGATATACTAGCTCTTAAGTCATACAGTAGAACATCTGTTTTATGACCTCATCAACCGCTACTGCTCCCCTATCGACATTAACTGGAGTAATTGAGAGAATTACCTTTCATTCAGAAGAATCTGGTTACACCGTAGCGCGGTTAAACACGGGCAATGTTAAACAGCTAATCACCGTTGTCGGCAGCTTTGCCAACATTCAGGCAGGACAGACGCTACAGCTACAGGGAACTTGGACAGAACACCCTAAATTTGGTTCGCAGTTTCAGGTGGTGAAGTACCAGGAGACAAAACCTGCCACGCTGACGGGAATTGAAAAGTATTTGGGTAGCGGATTGATTAAGGGAGTGGGACCCGTTACCGCCAAACGCATAGTCAAACATTTTGGTTTAGAGACTCTAGACATCATTGAGAATCAGATTCATCGCCTATCGGAAGTACCTGGGATTGCTAGTAAAAGAATCGCCATGATTCAAAGTACCTGGGAGGAACAGAAATCGATTAAAGAAGTAATGATTTTTCTGTCGGGTCATGGAGTCTCTACTACCTACGCAGTAAAGATTTACAAACAGTATGGTGATAGTGCGATCGCCACAGTTACAACTAATCCCTATCAATTAGCTATAGATATTTTTGGTATTGGATTTCTCACAGCCGATAAGATTGCAGTCAATGTTGGGGTGTCGCCCTGGTCTAAATTTCGCTATCGGGCAGGAGTACTTCATGTTTTAGATAAAGCAAGTGAAGACGGACACTGTTATTTACCAGAAAGTGAGATTATTCCCTTCACTAAAGAGTTACTGACGACAGACGAACATCAAGCAGAAGAGATTGCGATCGCTGCCATTCTCAAAGAGATGGTCACAGAAGAACAATTGATAAGGGAAATCGATGCAGAAATACTCTATTACAAACCCACCTTCTTCCATTCAGAACGCCATTTAGCTAAATTACTACAGCAGAAATTAGAAACCAGTATTGATGTAGAGAGCGATCGCGTCAGGAGGTGGATTAATAGATTTACCGCTTCTAATCAAATTCAACTATCCCCCCAACAATATGTAGCGGTAGAAACAGCAGCGAGAGAGAAAGTAATGATTCTGACTGGAGGACCAGGAACGGGTAAAACCTTCACCGTCCGTACTATTGTTACTCTCTGGAAAGCAATGGGTAAGAAAATAGCCTGTGCTGCACCGACGGGCAGAGCAGCCAAACGACTGAGTGAGATGACGGGAATTGAGGCTAAGACTCTGCATCGGCTGTTGGAATTCGACCCCAGTAAAATGGGTTTTAAACGAGACTTAGATAATCCTCTTAAGTGTGATGCGATCGTAGTAGATGAGTCGAGCATGGTGGATCTGTTTATGGCACATTCTCTACTCAAAGCCGTACCCAAAGATTGTTTACTCTTGATGGTGGGCGATATCGATCAGCTTCCGTCTGTCGGACCTGGAAATGTCCTCAAAGATTTAATCGCTTCAGAGAAAATTCCCGTCGTGCGTCTGACTCAAGTATTCAGACAAGCTGCTGAAAGTGCCATTATCCGTACTGCCCACCAAATTAATAACGGTCAGATACCCAAACTAGAACCAGTATCGATGAAAGCTAGCTCTGACTGTCTCTGGCATTCAGGAGGATCGGAAGCAGAACATGGAGTACAGACTATCTGCGATTTAGTAGAACATTACATACCCAAAGCTGGTTTTAATCCCGCCACTGATGTTCAGGTATTGTGTCCCATGACTAGAGGAGTAGTCGGAACTCGTAATCTAAACAAAGTGCTGCAACAGCTAATCAATCCTGCTGCTGAGTATAAAGAAGAATTAGTTAGAGGTGATAGTATTCTCAGGACGGGCGATCGCGTCATGCAGCTAAAGAATGACTACAACAAAGAAGTGTTTAATGGGGATTTGGGTATAGTTAGGGCGATCGATAAAACTGAGAAGGAAGTAACTATCGATTTTGATGGCAGAGATGTGACCTATGACTATGCAGACTTAAATGAAATTACTCTAGCTTGGGCAACTTCTATACATAAAAGTCAGGGTTCGGAATATCCCGTAGTCATCCTTCCTCTGTATACCCAACACTACGTTATGCTCTCTCGTAATCTGTTCTACACTGGGCTAACTAGGGCTAAGAAGCTGGCATTGATTGTGGGTTCGGAAAAGGCGATTGCGATCGCAGTGAGACAGGTTAAGCAACAGCAGAGATATACGAGATTAAGAGAAAGAATTAAAAGTTAAATAACAAAACGCCTCTAGAAAGAAGATGTAGAATTTATCTACCCGATTTCTAGAAGCGTTGATTTTAAAATCTAATTAAAGAATTTGGAATTAGAAGCGGTTGTTTCTATTTTCACGAGGTCTGGCTTTATTGACTTTTAGCTGACGATCCATCCATTCTGCACCGTCTAGAGTTTCGATAGCTTTGTCCTCGTTAGCTTCCGATTCCATTTCGACAAATGCAAATCCTCTGGGACGACCTGTTTCGCGATCGCTTGGAATATGAACCCTTTTAACAGTTCCATATTCGGTAAAGACTTCGTTTAAGTCTTCTTGGTTGACTTCGTAAGATAGATTGCCTACGTAAATTGACATATTTTGGTTGTCCTCTCTTTGGAGTGTTGTGTTTAGAGAGACAGAATTATTGGGAAAGAAATAGCTCAATACTGAAAGGAAAAGACCTGTAGATACTGGATACAAACTTAATCGTTAATCTTCTGATTCTCAGTCTTTACCCTAACACTTTAATAGAGATCAAAACAAAATCGAGCGATTTATTACGGATATCTTATTATTTCTTATTCCCATGCCTTAAAACTTTTAGTATTTCCTTGACAGATACTTTCTCTGCTTCCATCTTCTCTATCTGCGATCGCCTACTTTTGGGAATATATCTACTCTTTTTAGCAGTGCGATCGCCCTCCTTCCACTCTTCATAGTGATACCAATACTGTTTGTATTCGTTCCCCCCTCTTTTTATAGGTTTGCATTCGATGTATCCCGTACCCTCTCCTTGTTTTCGCTTTCTTTTACTGGGGGGTGTTACTTGTTCCCCCCTACTTATAGAAATTGGTTTGTCACTTTTACTTTCCGATTGCACATATTTATTATCAGAAGTGCTGGATTGTTCCCCCCTATTTATTTCGTCTCCCCCCAGTAAAACCAGTATGTCTGCAATAGGTTTCTTAGCAGATTCAGCCTCTTCAACCTTGTATAGCAGCCTTTGAGGGATGTATTTAGCCTTGAGTTTGCCCGATTCATCACGATAGCGGAAGTAAGACTCTTGATACTGTTTGCCTTTTCTAGTAATGGTTCTACGGTATATATAGCCAGTACCATCACCTTTTTTTCTTCTATTTCTGGTGGGGGAACTTTTACTGGGGGGAGTAGTTTGTTTAGTGGGGGGAATCTGTTTAGCACTTTTATCTGATGCCCTTCGGGTACTAAAGTCTGGATATACAAAAAGCTTAGAAACAGAGATTTCATCGCCATCCACTTCTACTAGAAAGCGATCGCCTTCATCCTTCCTAATAATCCCTTTTACTTCTGGTTGTTTAGGTTGCCTGACCAGACATGGAATAGATAGATTTTGTTTAAGTGATGAACCACTTTCTGTAGATAGGGGGGAATTATCTTCACCCCCCAGTAATTGAGTTGAGGTAGAGGACTCGGCGGAGAGCGATCGCTGCTTGTGCTGGTGTAACTGTTCGTCCTGCCAGATATCTTGCTCTGATTCTGCCTGGGGTTTTATTAGGCTCAGTGTACTCGTTTTGTTCCAATATTGTTCTGTTAGACCCTCGAACCACCCCGACGGAAAGCCCATTGTTAAAG
>JADEXJ010000256.1 GCA_015207195.1 Pleurocapsales cyanobacterium LEGE 10410 | reverse complement strand
TACCATTGATTAAACTCAATGTAAAGCGATATACGGTTTCTGTTTAAAAAATGTAACCTTAATAAAAATATGTTTACAATAGACCTAACGTTTTCAATCTAATTGCACGATTTATTGGAGGCTCATCTATATGCCATTTACAATTGACTCAGCACGTAACATATTTCCCAATACCTTATCTGCTGATGCAGTACCAGCTTTAACTGCAAGATTTAATCAACTGAGTGCAGAAGATCAGCTAGCTTGGATTTGGTTTGCTTATTTGGAAATGGGCAAGACTGTTACCGTTGCAGCACCAGGAGCTGCAAATATGCAGTTCGCCGAGCCTACGCTTGATGAAATCAAAAAAATGAGTTTCCAAGAACAATCTCAGGTGATGTGCGACTTGGCTAACCATGCCGATACGCCAATTTGCCGTACCTATGCGACTTGGACTCCCAATATTAAACTGGGATTTTGGTATCGATTGGGAGAATGGATGGAACAAGGAATCGTTGCTCCTATTCCCGAAGGATATAAACTTTCTGCTAATGCTAATGCGGTATTACAAACTTTGATGGGCATGGATTCTAGTCAGCAAATTACCGTGTTGCGTAACACTGTAGTAGATATGGGATTCGATCCTGCTAAGATGGGTAATTTTACCAGAGTTAGCGAACCTGTTGCTCCTCCTGTAGAAATGTCCAAGCGAACTAAAGTAGCTATTGCAGGGACAACTAATCCTACTGTATTGAGCTATATGAACTTGTTAAATGCTAATGATTTTGACGAGTTAATTAAGCTATTTGCCGACGGTGGCGCGTTGCAACCTCCTTTTAAAAGACCAATTGTCGGAAAAGATGCTGTCCTCAAATTCTTTAGAGAAGAATGCCTCAATCTTAAATTAGCTCCAGACCAGGGCATCGCCGAGCCAGCAGAAGATGGCTATACTCAAATTAAAGTTACGGGTAAAGTACAAACTCCTTGGTTTGGTGCGGGAGTAGGGATGAATATGTCCTGGCGATTTTTGCTGGATTCTGAAAATAAAATCTTTTTTGTGGCGATCGACCTGTTGGCATCTCCTAAAGAGTTGCTCAATTTGGCTCGCTAATAATCTTTTCTCAAAAATTGTCAAGTGATTGCAATAAAAATTTACAATTGCTATAATAGGGTTGAGAACTATTAGCAATAATTTATTGGGAGTCATCATGGAAAATCAAGAAAACAAATTTGGTTTTACTCAATTTGCCGAAGTTTGGAATGGTCGTTTAGCAATGCTAGGTTTTATCATTGCTGCTGTTACCGAATATTTCACAGGTCAAGGCATCCTCGGTCAAATAGGTTTAATGTAAGTTTCGATCTCGTCGAAATTTAATTAATTTAATCGTGCTTTTTGACTAAATAAAATATTTTTATAATCGCTAGTCTATTGCTTAATATTTATAGTAATAGGCTGTTTTTTATATTGACTTTAGTGAAATTTTTATTAATAAGATAAATATATTAGATTACAATTTGTTATTGGTGTCAAAAATCAGCAAAAATAAACTCTTAACAAAAGAGAAAACTATCGCCAAGCAAGTTTTCCCACAAGCTTATGAATGCAAATAGTTAAGTGCAAAATAATAATTTATCTTTTAACTACTTGACAATCAGTCATGGCTTATTTATAAATTCAACTCATTTATTGGATAAAAATTCAAACAACTCTACAAAAAAACTCAAAATTTTTTCAGATTTAAATTAGCTAAATCAAGGTATTATAAAAACAAGAATTAAATAGTCGGTTTTCATGGAGAACAGCCATGAGAAGCAAAGGGGAAAGTTTGGTGTAAATCCAACGCTGTCCCGCAACTGTGATGGGATTTTTTACTAAAATCTCTAAGTCAGGATGCCCGCCGATAGGAGTTGTTTAGATATTTTCTAAGCTCCAAAATAAACTACTAAAATAGTCTGCGAGGTACAGATGATTAATACTTTTTTGCCAATACTTATCATTGATTTATGGTTATCGAAAGTTAATAAATCAAGGCAATACTTAAACATTTATTTAACAGGCTTTAAGTAATAAAATTTGGGAGTAATTTAACGTCTATTTTAAGTTGCTCTAATTTTTGTATTGTTTTACTCACCGCATATAAGGACTAAATCTTTGATAGCTATTAATAATAATTCTCAAAAACTGGGAGCTGATTCATTACAATTAACTCCCCTACCCCATTCAAGACCTTTGCTAGCGATCGGTCATGGAACGAAAAACGATCGCGGAAGACAAACTTTCCTCGACTTTGTAGCAACTTATCAACAATTGGATGCCTCTCGTCCAGTGATTCCCTGTTTCTTGGAACTAACCCAACCCAGCATTCAGGAAGGAATCGAAGCCTGTATTCAACAAGGGTTTACTGAAATTACGGCGTTACCAATTTTACTATTTGCTGCCCGACACAATAAATTTGATGTCACCAACGAATTAGACCGAGCCAGTGCGCCCTATCCTCAATTAAAGATTAATTATGGTCGCCACTTTGGTATTACTCCTAAAATAATCGAACTGTGGCGCGATCGCCTATCAGAATTAGACCAGCCAGAACATAATCCCCATAATATCTCCCGTGAAGATACCGTATTACTCTTTATCGGTCGGGGTTCGAGCGATCCCGATGCTAACGGAGACGTATACAAACTAGCTCGCATTATCTGGGAAGGGAGTGGCTATAAGACAGTAGAAACCTGTTTTATCGGCATCACTCATCCTCGCTTAGAATCAGGCTTTCGTCGGGCTTATCTGTATCGACCCAAACGCATTATTGTTTTACCCTATTTCTTGTTTACGGGTACTTTAATGGAAAAAATCTCTGACATTACTGCCCAACAAGAAGAACAGTATCCCGATATTGATTTTTCTTGCCTACCTGAAATGGGTCTTGCCCCCCAATTGCTACAAATACTTAGGGAGCGAGAAATTGAAGCGCAGCTAGGTCAAGTGGCAATGAACTGTGAAATGTGTAAGTTTCGTCTTGCTGCTGTAGATGAACACGGACACGGACATCATCATCACGATAATCATGGACATCACCATCATCATGATAATCACGACCCCTATGCCAAATTAGAAGATTACCACCAGCGTATTTGGAAGACACCTTAGTAATTTTGGCGATCGCCAGCTAAAACAACACATTAACATTATTTGAAAAATCCGAAAAACTATGAATCGTAACTTAGTCAAATTCAACACTATTGCTCTATTGTCTTTAACAATCGCCAGTTGTGCTAGCAATGAGACGGCAGAAAGTAATAACGGTAATTCTGCTGTTGCCAATGCCCAAGGTTCAGCAACTTTAAACCTAGTGGCTAACGGAGAGGATTTTGTCCGCCAGGGTTTTGTGACTAAAGATGGTTGGACAATGAGTTTCGATCGCCTGGATGTAAATCTAGCCGAAGTCACCGCATATCAAATGGATGGTGCTTTTGAACCAACAGAAACAGATACGCTCGACAGTCTAGAGTATCAGGAAAGAGTCTCTTTAGTAGATACGCCCCAAGTTATAGATTTAGCAGCAGGAGAAGCAGACGCAACGCCTATCTTAGTCACAGATGCGGAAGTAACTCCTGGTTTTTATAATGCTATGGCTTGGCAAGTCGATACTGCGGGCGCAGACTCTCCCCTAGCAGGTAAAACTATGGTCATGCAGGGAACAGCTACCAAAGACGATCGGGTAATTAACTTTGATATTAGTCTCGATCGTCCCATCGAGTATCTCTGCGGTGAATATGTGGGGGACGAACGCAAGGGAATGGTAGAGGCAGATTCACCAGGGGAAATAGAAACCACCTTTCACTTCGATCATGTATTTGGCGATGCTGAAACTAGTGCCGATGAAGCTATCAACGTGGATGCTTTGGGTTTTGAGCCTTTGGCACAACTAGCATCTAATGACAGTTTAACTATTGATGATGCTACCCTAACTCAACAACTATCTGCCGAAGACCAAGAAAAACTAACCAAAGCAATTATTGGTCTGGGTCATGTTGGGGAAGGGCATTGTGCGGTTATTGAATAATTACCAGAAGCTAGAAGCTAGAAGCTAGAAGCTATTGCGATTCCTAACTTAGCTAAAAGCTAAAAGCTATAAATAAAAGCGATCGCTTCAATTATCTCTAACATCAACATGATAATGTTTATTCAGAATGATAATCGTTATCAAAAAAAATGATTAATTAATTTGTGTGTGAGGAAAAATGAATATTACTAACCAAACAGCGGTGATAGTTTTTGCAGCCTTAGCAACAGGTATCTATAGCACCGAGGTGCAGGCACAACAGGATGGTTCTACAAGCGGAATTAAATTCCGCGTAGCCCACCCTCAAACCACCACTGACGAATTACTCCAACAAGTCCAACAGTACGCAGGAGAAAACCAGAACCAGATCGATCAGGTAACAAACGTCAACCAACTGCGAGATGTATCTCCTACCGACTGGGCTTATGAGGCATTACGCTCTCTGGTAGATCGCTATGGCTGTATTGCTGGCTTCCCTAACCAAACCTATCGAGGCAGTCAACCCCTATCTCGTTACGAATTTGCTGCGGGGTTAAACTCTTGCCTAAACCAGATCGAACGCTTAATTGCTTCTCAAGGGACAATCGGACAAGAAGATTTAGAGACAATTAATCGTCTCAACCAAGAATTTGAGGCGGAACTAGCTACCATCGGAGGTAGAGTAGATGAATTAGAAAGCCGTACTGCTGTGTTGGAAGACAATCAGTTTTCCACTACTACTATACTTGCAGGAGAAGCGATCTTTGGTATTGCCTCGGTATTCGGTGGTTCCAATCAAGAATTAATCGACGAAACTGGCGATGATGATATCGATGCAGAAACTGTATTTGGCTATCGTACCCGCTTAGAGTTGGAAAGCAGCTTTACGGGAGAGGATTTATTGTTTACTCGCCTATCGACTGGCAACTTTCCTGAATTTTCCGAGGAGACAGGAACGTTTCAAGGAGAGCTAGCTTTTGCCGAACCAGCAGACAGCGACTTGGGTTTAGAAGTTTTATTTTACCAACGTCCGATCGGAGCAAATACCAATGTTCTAATCGGTGCAGCGGGATTGGCTGCCGATGATATTGCCGATACCGTCAGTATTTTAGATGGTGATGGTGGTTCTGGGGCAATTTCCGCTTTCGGTACACGCAGTCCGATCTATCTACCGCCAGGAGAAACGGGTTTGGGAATTATTCAGAGTTTTGGCGACAAGCTAGAATTCAGCGCGGGTTATTTAGCAGGAGAAGCCAGCGATCCTGAAGATGGTGCGGGTTTATTCAATGGTTCTTATAGCGCCCTCGGACAGTTAACTATTACTCCCTTTAACAGGCTGACAGTAGCTTTAACCTATGTCAATGCCTATAATCAGAGCGACACTGGGGTAGGTAGCGATCTGGCAAACATTCAATCTCTTACCGCAGCAGGAGAAACAGAAGAACCTTTAGATCCAGGTGTATTTGAGGGTGGAGTGCCAACATCGAGCAATTCCTACGGCGCGCAGTTTTCTTTTGCCCTGAGCGATCGCATTGTCATTGGTGGCTGGGGTGGTTTGAGCAAGGTAAGAACTCTCGATGAGTTTGCTGCCGACGGACAGCTTGTCGGACGTGGTAGTCAAGATATCTGGAATTGGGCTGCTACTCTGGCTTTTCCCGATCTCGGTAAAGAAGGTAGCCTGGGAGGAATTATCGTTGGGATGGAACCTTGGGTAGCAGAATCGAGTATCGATGTGGAAGGGTTTGATGATGACGCAGAAACATCTTTGCACCTAGAAGCTTTTTATCAATATCAGTTAAATGACAATATCAGTATTACTCCTGG
>JADEXJ010000255.1 GCA_015207195.1 Pleurocapsales cyanobacterium LEGE 10410 | reverse complement strand
ACAAGGCAAAAGTTCNTGTAAGTTACCTAGAAGCTGGGTGACGCTTTCGATGTTGTGGGTAGTTCCATCAACATTGTAGAGCAGATACTCAGTCCTCGTCCCGTTAGGGCAGGGCTGAGAGCTTCATTAAACAAGATGGCAGCTCAAATACAGGAATTGGTTTGGCGATTGTCAAAAAAATTGTTGAAGAACGAGGTGGAACGATTACAGTAGAATCTCAGCTAGGTACGGGAACGACATTTCGTTTTCAATGGATGAAGTAAGGCAGGAGACTGGAAGACGCGAAGACTGAGGGACACAGGGACGGGGAGATGAGGGGAAAACTACGAACTACGAACTACGAACTACTTATTTTAAAAGTTAAACTAACCCAAGTCTCACCAATCAAAAGCGATCGCCCACGGTAAAGACAAATTTGGTATCTCCTTCGTCGTTAAGGGCAAACTCGGTTCGTACCGCACCGATGGGGGTTAGAGTTCGTAAACCAAAACCATATCCAAACCCGTCTCCTGGTTGGTCTCGCACCACCGCAGGTTGACCGATTACCGCATCTGCCGAGCCTAAATCGGTAGCATAATCGATAAACAATGTTCCCCCAACGTCGATATTTTGGTTGAAAGCGTTAAAGCCAAAAATAGGATAGCGATACTCGGCAGTAGCTTGGATAAAACTACGTCCCGTACTGATTTCTCCAGTGTCGTAACCCCTTACCGAGCTAGACCCCCCTAAAATAAAAGCATCATAGGGAATGGCATCGCCTAAAATAGTTCCTCCTTGAACATTGAAAACTAAAGTTTTCGCGCCTTCGCTAAAGCCGAATAAAGGAAAGGGAAGATAGTGAGTGTAGTTAGCAGCTAAACGATTAGCTAATACATCAGCTTCTCCAACAGAAAAATATTGATCGCTGCCAAATTTGAGTTGATAACCATTAGTCGGATTTTCGGAATCGTTGCGTCGGTCTAAAAATGCAGCAAAATTAAGGGTCAGCAGATCGTCTTGTCCACCATCACTCACAACCAAACGATTACCCAATTCATCTCGCGCTGCAAGATCGTCAGAAAATGCGCCATCTCTTACCGACACTCGTTGATAAGAAACGCCGATCACACCTTGAAAATCTTCCCCGATCGACTGAAAATATTCAATCCCCCCACCCAAACGATGTACCCAAGGATCGTTATTATTCTCTAGATCTAGATCTCGTTCACCCTCATCAAATTCGGGTTCTACTCCTCTACGGTTAAATAAATTGACTCCAATACCGCGATCGTGCCTCAAAAACCTGCGGTATCCCAGATCGAAACCAAACTTTTCTACTCCTCCTTCAACACCTAAGCTAACCTGCTGGTTGTTTCCTCCCAAATTTCGCAACCCTACCCTAACTCCGCCAGCGATACCAGTAGCACTATTAGAAAGCGCATTAACCGTATTGGGTCTGACTGGTCCCTGGAGAGCGGTGGGAGGTGGTAAAGTTAGACCAAAGCCATAGAAAAAATTACTGCTTTCACGAACGGCGATCGCCAATACTGCTTGATTATCTGTAACTGGTTCTAAACTAAGGCTGGCGCGATCGATAATCGTCAAATCTACAACCCTTTGTAAACCTTCTTTGCCTAACTCCGCGTCATAGGCATCTCCTGGTTGCAGGTCAAATTCCCTGGTAATCACCTCTGGATTTGTTTTGCCCTTAGTTAAGTTTCCATTTTCATCGACAAACCGCACCACAATGTCGGTGATAACTTCTCTATTACCTACGGGAACAGTTTCTCGATCTATTTGTTCTAATGGAATAGGCGATCGCCTTCTTCTATCAACTGGTCGATCGGACTCTTGAACGATAGAAGGGTTAGTTACGCTAGGTACGGGGAAAGCAGCAACCTTGTTAGTGTCCCCTAGAGCGATCGGTAACCAAGCAGTTAGGATAAAATATTTAGCTTGAATCTTATACTTATATCGAGACAATCTTCCGTTCCTCTTGAGGATATTAGCATCATGCTAAATAGACCAACCCAATTAAACACCAAAATTCTCAGATGTAAAGATTTTTTCTGCTTGCCCCTACTTGTTACTCGTCTTCAACCGCCACTTATTTTAGCCTTGTAGCCCAACTTAGTTAGGGTTTCTAACAGCTTTTGCTTATGGTCGCCTTGAATTTCCACAGTATTATTTTTCACCGTACCACCGCTACCGCATTGGCTTTTTAGCTTCTTGAGTAGTTTTGAGAGTGTTTCAGGGTTGTGTTGAAATCCCGTCAGGACAGTAACAGTTTTCCCTTTGCGTCCCGATCGCGTCGCCTGTATTCTAATATCCTGTTGATTGGGGGGTAAATCGGGTACTCCTCTTGCTAACGCCTGAGAGTTATCGGTGTTGCCAAATTCTTGATACGCAATACGATTTTGATTAGATTTACGTTTTCCAGCCATGTTTTAATTTTATTTTCTAGACAAAATATATTTTAATTTTTCTCGATCACTAGCTTCGAGCATCCGCCAATTAAAAACTTGTAACTTCTGACTTCTATACGTGTGACGGGGAGGCTTCTTAACTACATTGTCTACCAACACCAACGTTTCTCATCGGAATTAATATATGATGTTTGTGCAATCGAGGGAACATTCAAAAAACTATGTCCGTAGGCAACGAACCACCAGAAATTCTAGAGCAAAAGCTGGCATATAAAGGTCGCAAATTCGACTATGAAGTAATTAAGCTACGTTTACCCAATGGTGTAGCGGGGGTATGGGAGTGTATTCGTCATCCTGGAGGTGCGCTAGCCGTTCCCGTAACTTCAGATGGTAAATTTGTTCTGGTCAAACAATACCGTTTTACTGTAGAAGGTAGGTTGTTAGAGTTTCCTGCGGGAACTGTAGAGAAAGGCGAATCGCCTTTTGAGACGATCAAACGAGAAATAGAAGAAGAAACGGGCTATCGTGCTGGTAAATGGCAGGATATGGGTAAATTTATTCTCGCCCCTGGATATTCCGATGAATATATTTATGCGTTTTTAGCGCAAGATTTGGAAAAGCTGGAAACACCACCCCAGCAAGACGAGGATGAAGATCTTGAAGTGGTATTGATGACGGAAGAAGAGTTAGAAACCGCTATTCTATCGGGTGAACCCATCGACGGCAAATCGATCGCCAGTTTTTATATGGCGCGGGCTTATCTCAAGCAAACGTCGGAGAAATTAGATTAATGACTGTTGTAACCTAGTAGCTTCATCCTCAGTGGATTCGTCTCGAACACTACTAGGCAAAATAATTTTTTCTTCTGGGATTGACCTATTTGAAGTAAAGCCAAACAAAATACTAATTACCAAAACAGGGATCAGAATAACTATACAGATTACAAACTGACCGAAATATACTCTAAGGGTCAGCCCGATTAGATGATTTAAGCCATAATCAATATGCCACTCACCATTTTCGTCTTGGTAAACATTTTCAACTTTCATAGCTGCTTTTTATTTGAATACGATAAATAATTGCTTAAATCAGAAGTTTGATTAATTCCATTAAGAAAGTATGTTGAGAGAGCAAAATTTATGCAGTTATTGATACATTTAGCCTAATCTGCCGATTCTCGGTTTTTTTCTAGTTGATGGCATTGTAATTTCCCCTGCAAATCCAATAAATCTTGTCTAACAGATTCATGAGTATATTCGTCGTTGGGATGGGGTGGTTGTCCTGGCTGTTGAAAGTAGGGACGTTCGCCATACATCTGTCCCCATCTAATATCTACCTGACGCACTAATTCATAGAGTAGATTGGGATTGTCGATGATTGATTGCAAAATTGCTTCTAAAGCTACCAGAGGATTCTCTTTGTGTTGACTGACTCTGGGATCGCCTTTGACCCACTGATGTAAAATTGCCTGTAACGCTGCGGATGGATCGATTAGGTGGCGATCGATAAAGGTGTTAATGGCGGTAATGACTTGAACCAGCTTGGGAACGGTAGATTCACCCTTCAAGAAAGTCCCCCCTTCACGACCAATTGCTTCGGCTATAGAGAAAGGGCGATCGCTTAGGATATCCCGTTGTAGCAGCAAGTCTTCATCTAGATCTTGGTTGTTGTTTTGATTCATCAATAATTTGACTGTTTGTTTGGTTAGCTGCAATTTTAACTGTGAAGAACAGCTGTAAAATCTAATTAACTAAGGGTAATATTTAAAGCGATCGCCAAATTACAATTTTTACATCGAGGTAAGAAGTGAGAAATTATCTATAAAAATACGACGCTCTATAATAGACCTCTTGGAAAGACAATTGATTATGATTTGTGCAAGAAGTCTAATGTCATTCTATTATGCTGTAAACAGATGTTTTTGGAGTTTAAATAGTGGCATTATCTAGCAACAAGTTGGTTTATCCTCAGAGCGATCGCGTAGAACAAAGCGATAATTATCATGGAGTAGAAGTAACAGATCCCTATCGCTGGCTAGAAGATCCCGACTCTGAACCAACTAAAGCTTGGGTAACAGCGCAAAATCAAGTCACTAACGGCTATTTGACAACTATTGCTGCCAGAGAAAAGATTCAGCAGCGTCTAACAGAATTATGGGACTACGAGAAATATGGCAGTCCGTTTAAACGAGGTCAGCGTTATTTTTATTTTAAAAATGACGGTCTACAAAATCAAAGCGTCTTATACACCCTCGAAACTTTAGAAGACGAAGGAGAAGTTTTATTAGACCCCAATACCCTATCAGAAGATGGCACGGTTGCGCTGGCGGGTTTGTCGATCAGCGATGATGGTGAATGGATGGCTTATGGTTTGTCTACCGCAGGTTCGGATTGGGTAGAGTATCGAGTGAGAAACATCAAAACGGGGGAAGATTTGCCCGAGCGCCTGAAGTGGATCAAGTTCTCTGGTGCATCTTGGACCAAAGATAATCAGGGTTTTTTTTACAGTCGTTATGATGAACCCAACGAACAGACAAAATTAGAAGACGTTAATTATTATCAAAAGCTTTATTATCACCGCGTGGGTACAGAACAAGCTCAAGATACGCTAATTTATCATCGCCCAGACCAAAAAGAGTGGGGCTTTAGCGGTAGCGTTACGGAAGATGGCAAGTATTTAATTATCAGCGTTTGGTTGGGTACAGATCGCAAGAATTTAGTTTTTTATCAAAACCTGGAACAGCCCGATAGTGAAGTAGTGGAGTTGATTAGCGAGTTTGAGGCTGGCTATGGAGTTATTGATAATGACGGCGATACCTTGTGGGTGCAAACCGATCTTGATGCGCCACGGGGTAAAGTAATGGCGATTGATTTAAATAATCCCAGTAAAGCTAATTGGCGAGAAATTATCCCCGAAGCACCAGAAACATTAGAAAGTGTCGGACTGTTAAACAACCAGTTTGTCTCTGACTATCTTAAGGATGCGCGATCGCAAATTAAAATCTACGATTTAGACGGTACTTTTGTCCGAGAGATAGAATTACCAGGGATCGGTTCTGCTGGTGGCTTTGGTGGCAAGCGATCCGACAGCGAAACTTTTTATACTTTTACTAGTTTTACTACTCCTGCCACGATCTATCGCTATGACATGACTACGGGGGAAAGCAAACTCTTTCGTCAGCCTCAGGTAGATTTTAACCCCGAAGAATATCAAACTCAGCAAGTATTTTATTCCAGTCTCGATGGGACGAAGATCCCCATGTTTATCACTCACAAGAAAGGAATCGAACTCGATGGCAATAATCCTACTTATTTACTGACATTACGCAGTTTTGAGAGATTGCAGTTCAAGCATAGCGTGTTGCAAAGCTTGTATGTAAATACGACTCCGCAAAGCAAAATGATTCATTTTGTGTTTTATTTTCAAACATTCCAATTTAAAT
>JADEXJ010000037.1 GCA_015207195.1 Pleurocapsales cyanobacterium LEGE 10410 | reverse complement strand
GAAAATAACTTGCCGTCAAAGTATTTTGTCGCCCAAAAAGCTTCTGTTCCTGGTTGCTGAGCGAGGATAAAAAGTGCATTAAAACTTATATTTTTTACCAACTACACACTGAAGTGCGGAATGAGAACTCAAGGCAGGAGCGCATCATTTGACAGTCCCCATGTCGATCTTGAAAGCCATGACCACTCACGAGCTATCAGCCCAAACGGTAGCAGAATTTTTGAGTCAGGGAATTGGCATTTCTCTTTAGTTAGTGGTTAGTCCTAAAAGATTCCTCAAGGATTAGCTGTTTAGGGTAATAACATTAGATAGTTCGTCAAACATTTCAGCAACTTTCTCTCCAGTTTTCGCCGAAGTGGCGTAGATACCGACTATACGCTGAGAGCTATAGGAACTGTAATTTTCGATTAGCTTGTTTAACTTTTCTTGAGGGATCAAATCGGCTTTATTCAGAGCTATTATTATCGCTCCTTGAGGATTTACATCAACAAAAAGTTTGACGTGCTGTTTGAGATTATTGAGAGTGTTGGGACGAGAGAGATCTGCTACGATAATTGAACCGCTAGCTCCCTTGAGGTAGCTAGGGGTAATTGACTTAAATTTAGTATTACCTTCTAGATCCCAGACCAAAAGATTAACCTGATGAAGCTCTAAATCGGTTTTGAGGTTCACTGTTTTACGCGATACCTTGACCCCGACCGTAGAAAGATACTGGTCGCTAAATTTGTCTTCGACAAAACGTCGTACTAAGCTTGTTTTGCCAACATTAAAATCACCTAATAAACAAATTTTTTTAGTAATTACTGACATTAAGTTCGTAGTTAATTGGAGTTCGTGGGAATAAATGCTTCAAAGCTAACATAGCGATTTAGCCATGTTGCTCGACCGCTTTGCTCTATGTCTGAAGGAATGAGTAGTGACTCACATTGAGTAACAAGTCTGTTTGACTCAATTCCTCTCGCCACCAAAGCATCTTTAACGTTTTGACAACGTTCTCTTCCTAATCTTTGATTGATTTTAATTGAACCTTGACCATCGCTATAGGCAATTAGGTTTAAATTTAGCCGAGGATATTGGTTCAATAGTTTTTCAATAGTATTAATTTTACTAGAATTATCCGCAAAGTTTAACTGACTCGAACCTAATTCAAAATATATTCGCTGCCCAATTGTTGGTAGCCGAGCGACTACATTAATTACTACGCGGTTCACTCCTGGTATTTTGCTAAATGCTTGACTAATGTTTTGTTGAAGGGACTGATTCAAAATAAATCCTCGTACAGTCAATGTTCTTGGCTGATAATCAGTCTCAATATTTACCTCTGGCTGTTGATTAAATAAGCTAGTTAATCTTTGAATTTCTCCAGTAACCGAGGTGGGATTTATAGGCAGATCCACCGTAATAATCTGATTATCTAGCTGGAGATTGTTTTGATCGGCAATTTGTTGGGCGATCTCGGCTGCCTGACCGCGTAAATATTGACTGGGAACTCGACCACTGACGCTAAGTTCGCCACGACTTACCCTAGGTTCTAAACGGTATACGGATAGTTCTGGTGCTGCATCTAATTGGACGGCTGCTACTCGTTCGATATTGCGAGCGATTCTGGCGCGATAGGTGACTATTCCCCAAGGAATAAAAATGATTCCTAAGACAAACACTACTAGCCACAACAATGTAGGGGAAGATGAAGATTTTTCTGGTTCGGGTTCGGTTAACAGCTCTAACTCGGCTTTGAGTTCTGGAGGAACATTTGCCATGTTGCCATCATACTTTTGGATTGTATCGCCATGGTCGAGGACAATTTTGCTCAAAATCAGCCGAACTTTGGTTCTAAACTGTCTAGAGGGTTGTCCTGTAAGTACTACTGCTAAATAACAATATCCTGCTGTCTCAATGGGAATTTGCCAGTCTCCATAGTCGATCGAGTCTAATTCTGAACCAGAAGTAATACAGTCGTTGGCAAAACTGCGAATAGCGGTCAGCATCCCAGCAATTAGGTCAGAATCGAGATGCTTTTCTCCCGTTCTTTGCACCTCTTGAATAATTAAACCAGAATCTTTTTGAATTAGAAATACCGCCTGGACACAATAACCGACGGATTCTTGTAAGATTAATTCCGCTTCGGAAACTCCCTGAATTTTGGCTCGTATTTTTCGTTTAAATCCTTCGGGACTTAGGGTGCTTTCTACTTTGTGATTAATTTCGCGAACTACTTCCACCATGTATTTAGAAATGGTGCTGCCAATCACAGGATAGAGCGCATCTACCATTGCGTCGCGCTCCAATTCAATTTGAGTTTTAATTGCCTTACCCATTTCTGACCCTAAAGCCTCAGAAATTGCATTTTCATCCAGTAAAATTTGTTCTTTGATCGACAGGGCTATTTCTGGAGCGATCGCCTTGGCAATAGCTTCAGGAGAAAGGTTGATTTCTTCGCTAATGGCAAAAGGTAAAATTTTGGCGATCGCCGTTGCCATTTTTTGGGAATCTTCTCTAGAACGCTGTTCGATTAGTCGATCGAGTACGGGGGCTACTGTTTGAATAACTCCTTCTCTTGAATCTTCTAGCTTGAATTTGAGCAACTCTACCATTAGAGGAATCAAACCATTGATTGATTCAACTAAATCTTCTAGGGATTGACTATCGGAAGTTTCTACCTGTCTGATAGATTGTTTTACAGAATCTATTGGGTCTACTTGCAGCTGAGGCGATCGGGCTTTTTGCGCTCCATTTTGCTGCCAGTCTTTTTGGTCTAGAGCTTCTGATGAGATCAGCTCGGCTTGATGTTGGGCTACGATATTTGACTCAAGTTCCTCAAAATTTGCCTGCTGTGACCGTTGATCAAAGTTTGATTCTACACTGACGATTTCTTCGTCTAGAGTAGTTTCAATGTCTGCGATCGCTATTTCTACAGACGAATTGGAGTGATTAGCAAGTTTGTCAGCAGGGGTTTTCTCGGCTGACGGTTCTGGAGATAGCTTGGGGTCTAATAGTAGATCGACTAAATCATCAATCAGCTGGTTTTGAGAGGATATTGAATCAGTGTTTTTAGTTGAAGATGGAGAATTTTCGGCAGAAGACATAAAACAGTTCCACTATCTTTAGAGCGATAAATGGTGTGAGACAAAATTTAAGACTTTGGGGACTCTTAGCAGTTACTTCAGAACAAATTATGCTGAATATGCTGCTTGCTTAAGAATACTACGTCTCAATCTGGAAAATTTGTTTGAGAATCAAATTGTTCTAGCCAAACTTTTTGTTGGGATGTGGCAAGGGGAATATTATGTTCCTCAAAAGCCTTCTGCAAACGGCGACGGAATTCTCGTGCCACTGCCCACTGTTTTAACGGTTCGGTTTTGATCCAAATACGGACAACTGAACCGCGATCGCTAAAATTATCTACCCCCAGCACTTCGGGCGGTTCAATGATTTGCTCTTGCCACTCGGACTCTCGCTCCATTTCTTGCCCTACCAAGCCGATCAATTCCAATGCCCGATCGATATTCGCTTGATAGGCAACGGGAATATCAATTTCCGCCCTCGACCACTGACTTGAAAGATTAGCCACGGTTTTGATTTCGCTGTTGGGAATAGTAATTAATCTGCCCTGACCATCTCGTAGCTGGGTAATGCGTAGGTTCAAGTTTTCCACCAATCCTCCCACAGTTCCCACATTGATTACATCTCCTACGGCATATTGGTCTTCTAAAATGATAAAAAAACCATTAAAAACATCTTTAATAATATTTTGGGAGGCAAAGGAAAAAGCCAATCCCAAAATACCCGCACCAGCCAGCAGGGGAGTGACATCAAAACCAATTAGGGTTAGAGCTGCCAGAACGCCCAGGGCAATCCAGAAAATCGCCATAATACTTCCTATCAGACGGGTGATAGTAGTGATTCTGACCTGCATTCGTCGGCGAATGTCTCGACTCAGCACATAGTTTTCGGCTAAAGTTTTGTTGAGCTTAGCAATTAAAATATTACTCAGACGAATCAAAATGTAAACTGCCAAACTGACGGCTGCTATTCGTAAGGGAATCCGAATCAGAGTAATCAACCAGATCTGGAGCGATCGCGTTTGCGGAAATAAGCTGAGAATCAACAAAACACCTCCCAACCACAAGCCTAATCGCACGACTTGCAGCAAGCGATACTGTAATAAGCGAAGATTGAGCTTTTGTTTTTGACTGATATGGTCGGCAAAGGACTGCAATAGAGTAGGGCGATCGCTCTGTAATCTATTTTTTACCTGGCGAGAACGTTTTAAGCCGTCGGCAAGGGTTAGTTCTCCGAGTAAAACAGCTAAAATGATGATTCCTGCCAATTTAGTCTGTTCGATTAAGTGCGGTCGCGATCGCTCTTGCTTGGCTCTTCTCAGACCAAAATCTACCTGGTTGACAATTTCTTGTGCCTGATGTTCAAGATTGATCCCCCTGGCGGTGGCATCTTTAGGAGACAAAGTTATTACGGGGATTTGGCGATCGCCCACCGAAACGTAAATATTCTGTTGATTGCCCTGTTCTTGGCGATAAACTTTTAATTGGACATTTTCTTGAGCAAAGTAGGTTTGGCTGATGTCTTTTAATCGTTCTTCCGTATATTTGATTCTTTGGGGCAGGTTAGATTTCTGATCCAGAATACTAAATATACAGCGACCGTCTAGCCGTACACAGGCAGAAGCGGTTGTCGCCTCAGTTTGATTAAACTTGAAGGTTTCCCAAGTGATTTGTGGTAAAAAAGGCAGCTGTGCTTTGAGAGGAACAGCCAGTAACAAATTAAAAATTAAGACTAAGAAGAATAATAAGCTACTCCTGCGGATGAATTTTTTTAGCCAACTTCTCAACATATTAATCCCAAATCAAAAATCCGAGCTTTCGCTGATACGGCGATCGACGAATCAAATTACAGTCTAAGATTAAATAATAGACTCAAGAAGGTGCGTTTTTAGCTTCATGCCCAATCTCTAATTTCTCTACCTCTTATTGTTTATTGTTTCAATCAAGATTCCATTAAAGATATAATTTGTTACGCAAGCTATAAATTAACTTTGACCTATGAGTAGTAATCCAGTGACCAATGCCTTTTTCTTTGGTAGAGCCTTAGCAGAAGTTTTAAGCGAAAAACTCGAAGAATCGTTTACTAACGTGATGAGCGATCTAGGTAAATTTGATGCCGAACAACGAGAAAATTTGAGACAGGTCATGGAGGAAGTACAGCTACGAGCAGAACGTGCTGCTAGTAATACTACTAGTACTCCTTACTCAAATAACAGCAGCAGCAACACTTCTAATACGGTCGATATCGACTTCAATACCGCTAATTCAGAGGAATTACAGGCATTGCTCGACCAGTTAAGAGCAGAAATTGCCACTCTTAGAGCCGAACTCAAGAAATATCGCAATTAACACAAATCTTATTGAGCATATGTTTTAGGCTACCAATCAGCTTAGCTTCTGGACTTTATTTCCCTTAATTCAAGAGTAATTGGTACATTATTGCTGGAGAAGAGCGGTTTTTTTGCCTATAAGTCGCTACTATTTAGATTAGTTAATCTTCGTTAATCAGATAACATCATAGTTAATTTTTTGTTGAAAACTCAGTGTCTCCTGCCTTTCCCAATCAAAATTCAACAGAGTACGGGGTGAATAAGCCTAATCGAATCCAGACCACAGAAATTGTGGGTTCGGCGGATTATCAAATAGAAACTAAACCGATGGTTTCTACCAAGTCTTATCGCTGGAATCGCACTAAATATTCGCGCAATCGCCGTCGAATAGATATCTGGTTTTTTGCGCTTTCCTTCTTATTTGTCAACTGGCGTAACGGACGCAAATGGACGTATCTAGGAGGATTTACTCCAGAAAAACAGGCGGTTAGACGTAGAGCGCAGGCTATCTGGATTAGAGAAAATTTTTTGCAGCTAGGACCGACCTTTATCAAGCTGGGACAACTATTCTCTACTCGCGCCGATCTATTCCCCATTGAATATGTCGAAGAACTATCAAAGCTACAGGATCGGGTTCCTGCCTTTGCCTATGAACAGGTTAAGGAAATTGTAGAATCAGATTTTTTTAAGACCCTTGACAAGCTCTTTGCCAGTTTCGATCCGATCCCCTTAGCAGCAGCTAGTTTGGGGCAGGTACATCGAGCAAAACTTTATAATGGCGAGGAGGTGGTAGTTAAGGTTCAAAGACCAGGACTGAAGCAGCTATTTAACGTAGACCTGGCTATTTTAAAACAAATCGCTCGCTATTTTCAAAACCATCCCAAATGGGGGCAGAACCGTGACTGGATGGGAATTTATGAGGAGTGCTGTCGAATTTTATGGGAAGAGACTGACTATCTCAACGAAGGGCGCAACGCGGATACTTTTCGCCGTAACTTTAGAGATGAGGATTGGGTTTGTGTACCTCGCGTCTATTGGAAATATGCTTCTCCCAGGGTATTGACCCTAGAGTATATGCCAGGTATCAAAATCAGTCACTATGAGGCAATTGAAGCTGCGGGGCTGGATCGCAAGTTATTGGCTAGGTTAGGGGCAAGAGCCTATCTTCAACAAATTCTTAACGGGGGGTTTTTTCATGCCGATCCTCATCCAGGAAACATTGCTGTCAGTGCAGATGGCAGCTTGATCTTCTATGATTTTGGCATGATGGGTAAGATCGAAAGCAATATTCGCGAAGGCTTGATGGATACTTTGGTCGGAGTAGCGCAGAAAAACTCGCAAAAGGTAGTCAATTCTTTGATCAAGCTGGGTGCATTAGTCCCCACGGGAGATATGACTTCGGTAAGACGCTCGATTCAGTTTATGCTAGACAACTTTATGGACAAACCTTTTGAGGAACAGTCTGTAGACGCTATCAGCGAAGATCTTTATGAGATTGCCTATGGTCAGCCATTCCGCTTTCCCGCTACCTTCACCTTTGTGATGCGGGCTTTTTCAACTCTCGAAGGTGTTGGTAAAGGTCTTGACCCCGAATTTAACTTTATGGAAGTAGCACAACCTTATGCAATGAGGCTTATGACCAACAGTAATGGTGATAATGGCAGCAGTATTTTTAACGAACTTGGTAGACAAGCAGCCCAAGTGGGTACCGCAGCTTTAGGGCTACCTGGACGAATCGAGGATACAATAGATAAATTAGAAAGAGGAGATTTGCGAGTTCGCGTTCGTTCCTTAGAATCGGAGCGGGTTATGCGTCGTTTGAGTGCAATTCAGCTAGGGACAAACTATACTGTATTATTTAGTGCGTTACTAGTTTGCGCTACTCTTCTTTTGGTCAGTGGGTTCGAGATCTTGGCAGCGATCGCTGCTATTATTGCCTTAATACCTGGATGGTCATTGTGGCGAATCTTAAAGCGTCTCGATCGCATTGACCGTATGTTTTAACGAAGATATTTAGCTACAGGCACTACGGTGTTAATGGCATCTTCGGTTTTTATCGTACTAATTAACTATTTATGAAGCGTCACTTTATAGGTCTTACGGATACAGGAGTTGTGAGAACAGCCAACCAAGATAGTTACTTTGTTGACGATAAGCTGGGGCGTTTTTTCATTGTAGCTGATGGCATGGGAGGACACGCTGGCGGTCAAGAAGCTAGCAGAATTGCTACGGAAGTAATTTATTCTTATTTAGAACAGTACTGGGATTCTCCCCTTGCTTCAGAGGTGTTGCTAAGGCAAGCGGTAGAAAAAGCTAACTTGGATATTATTGAAGATCAGCACAATAATCCCGAAAGGCGTGATATGGGTACTACGGTAGTAGTGCTAATTTTCCGTGATGAGCAACCCTGGTGCGCTCATGTGGGAGACTCTCGCCTCTATCGTTGGCGCGGTTCTCAATTAGAACAAATTACTGACGACCATACTTGGGTAGGGATGGCTTTGAAAAAAGGCGAAATTAATGCACAACAGGCTAAATTTCACCCTTGGAGGCATGTTTTGTCTCAATGTTTGGGGCGGAAAGATCTCCAGCACATTGATATTCAAGAATTTGCCGTCGAGCCAGGCGATCGCTTGTTGATTTGTAGCGACGGGTTGACTGAAGAAGTCACGGATGAGCAAATCCAAGCTGCTTTGACCAATCTAAAATCTTGTCAGGAAACTGCTCAAGAGTTGATCGGCGCAGCTAAAGCAGCAGGAGGCTCGGATAACATTACGGTAGTTATCGTAGAACAAGAATAGTCAAAAATAATCGAGAGGCGATCGCCGTTGGAATTAAATGCTTGCTGAAATAAAAAATATTGCTCAAAATTTTGCCCCACGATTAATCGAAATTCGCCGTCACATTCACGCCCATCCCGAATTAAGTGGAGAAGAACATCAAACTTCTGCCTATATTGCGGGGGTGTTGTCTTCTTATGGCTTGAACGTCAAAGAAGCAGTTGGGAAAACAGGAGTAGTGGGCGAACTGGCTGGTTCGGGAAGCGATCGCCGTACTCTAGCTATTCGTACTGATATGGACGCTTTACCAATTCAGGAATATCCTAACTCGGACTTTGCTTCTCTCAAACCTGGCATCATGCACGCTTGCGGTCATGATGTGCATTCAACTTTGGGTTTGGGTACGGCAATGGTATTGTCTCAGCTATCAAATAATTTACCAGGAAACGTCCGTTTTCTATTCCAGCCAGCCGAAGAAACTGCTTTGGGGGCAAAATGGATGGTGGAAGATGGAGTGATGGAAGGGGTAGATGCGATCTACGGTGTTCATGTATTTCCTTCAATTCCCGTTCATCGGATCGGCATTCGCTATGGGGCATTAACCTCGGCAGCAGATGAATTAGAAATTATCATTCAGGGAGAATCGGGACACGGCGCACGACCCCATCAGGCGATTGATGCGGTTTGGATTGCTGCTCAGGTAGTTGTTTCGCTACAGCAAGCGATTAGTCGAACTCAAAACCCCTTACATCCTATCGTTCTCTCTATAGGGCAAATAGAAGGTGGTAGAGCGCCTAATGTAATTGCCGACCGCGTGCGGATGGTTGGTACAGTGCGATCGCTTCATCCTGAAAGCCATGCCAACTTGCCTGAATGGGTAGAAAGCATTGTTCAGGGAGTGTGCCAAACCTACGGTGCTAAGTATCAGGTAGATTACCGTAGAGGCGTTCCTTCAGTGCAGAACGATCAGACCTTGACTCAAATTGTCGAATCAGCTACTCGCGAAGCCTGGGGAGATGACAGCGTGCAAATTCTGCCCGAACCATCTTTGGGAGCAGAAGATTTTTCTGTATATTTAGACAAAGTACCTGGGTGTATGTTCCGCCTGGGCGTAGGATATCAGGACAAAACTAATTATCCCCTGCATCATCCAAAATTTGAGGTGGATGAAGGTGCGATCGTTACTGGGGTAGTGGCGATGGCTTATGCAGCCTGCAAGTATTGGGAATTAGCAGCATGATTTAAGGCGTTGAGCCAAGATATCTGGAATCATCTCACATCTTGCCGTAATCTTTGTCAGTTTCAGCGATATTGACGCGATCGACGATAATTAATTGTCAATTGTTTAGAAGAAGTAGATGACATCTGTTCAATTCAACGCTTTATTCAGGCTATTAAAATACAGGCAAATGCTATAAAACCAAGGCAAGTAGCGTTTAATATTAGTAAAATCAGCCATTGTTTTAATTTAACAAACTTGAATCTATTTGCTGGTTCAATTTTATATACTATGGGCTGAGATAGTTTGTTCTGATATTCTTCAGCAACGGTTGTGTGGGAATAATTGTTGCCGACCAAGTTTTTTAACATTATTAATGCTGATTTTGTTTAGCGGTATCTAGAGCAATGTAATTCTATGAGTTTTCAAAAAATCAATTCAATTGAACCAAATTAAATAGATAAGTACCTAGAGCTTTCGTAACAAATACTACAGTTTTTTACCAGTAAATTAGATTTATTTACTCAATAAAAATCCTGGTGTAGTTTGCCGAATTAAAAATCCATTCGCCTATGTCGCAAATAGAACGTTTAACATAATCGCTAAAATGACGTTCATCAGTGTAACAAAATGTTAACCAAATGCCCAGCTAGATAAATGTTTTAAATTAAAGCTTGAGATACGGTGCAATGAAACTGTTATCTTATCTGCTTTAAATGTTCTTTAAAAAAAGTCCTAATTTTATTAATTTTTTATTAATTTTAGATTAACCGACAGTATAAATACTTGAAGAGCAAAAAAATCAGCATTATTTTAAGTAATAATATTTAGATAAATATACGTAAAAATGCTGTTTTAAAAATTATGTTAAATCATCTTCTCTCTTCAACACTAAACAAATCATTAAATGTGGTTATAGTTGAATCAAACAAACATCAGGGTAAACAACTAAGCGAATTAATAAAAACTGAAAGACCTCATCTCAAAGTCCTATTGTTGGAAGATTCGGAGCAAGTTTTTTCTCTAATGTACGGACAAATGAATATCGATATTTTGTTTTTTGATGTTGAAGCAGAAGCCAATGCTGACAATATAGCTTTGGTCAATGCAATTTTACCTCAAACTAGTTTGATACACTGGAGCGACTATCAACATCCAGAAGTAATTGAACTGTTGTATTCCTTGGGAGTCAATTTTTTCTGTACCAAAGAAAGCGATCCAGAAGTCGTTTTAGAAGCTTTGGATTTGGCTGCTAATTACCCTCAGTCACTATATCTAGATCGAAAGCTACATCAGTGTTTACCCCTGCTATCGAACTAAACCTGGTAAAAATTAGGCAGTAAGATAAACATAAATTGATACTCATGCTGATTGACAACTGCCATGTCTGACGTGTTTGCTGAATACAAAAATTTACTGACGGAATTAATTGCTCAATATAGCGATCGCGTAGACTTTTTGACGATTCGTATCGAACAAGCAGAAGAAACCAACATCTTGCTGCGAACCCACAAGCTCGAAACCCTCAGTGAAAGTATAGCTTTGGGCGGACAGGGGAGAGCTTGCTACCGTGGGGGGTGGGGTTTTTCAGCGTTCGACGATCTTACAACCTTGAGTGCCAGAATTGAAGAGGCGATCGCTGCTGCTAGAATAATCGGAGAATCCCAAACTACACTGGCACCAGTTGAAGCAATCCAAACTGTCTGTCATGTTCCTATGACAGGAAGCAACCCCAAAGAAATATCTTTAGCCGACAAAAAAAGTTTGTGCGATCGCTACAGTGAACTACTATTGGGATGCGATCGGCAGATTACTACTGCTACCGTGAGCTATAGCGATACTTCGCAAAGAATAATTATTGCCACCTCTGAAGGAAGCGTGATCGAGCAGTCTTGGTCAGATTTGGAAATGCGCTTTTCCGCTACTGCAAAAAAAGATGAAATTATTCAAACAGGAAGAGAAACCACAGGTTCGCGTCAGGCTTACGAAGATTTAACCAATTTAGAACCGCAAGTGATCGGTGCAGCGCAAAGAGCAGTCACAGCCTTGACTTTGCCAAAAATAAAGGGAGGAATCTATACCGTGGTTATCGATCCGATCTTGACAGGGCTATTTGTTCATGAAGCCTTTGGACATCTTTCTGAAGCGGATCTGGCTTATGAAAATCCCGATCTGTTAGAAGTGATGAGCTTGGGTAGACGTTTTGGTCCACCAGAACTACAAATATTTGATGGTGCTGTCCCCCTAGCATCGGAAGAAAACTACATTCATCGCGGTAGCTACTATTACGATGACGAAGGAACTCCTGCCACTACTACTCAGCTAATCAAGGATGGGGTTTTGGTTGGCAGACTCCACTCCCGCGAAACTGCTGGCAAATTAGGGGAAGTACCCACAGGTAACGCTCGTTGTCTCGATTATCACTATTCGCCTATAGTACGGATGACCAATACCTGGATCGCTAAAGGTAGTACGCCTGTCAAAGATTTATTTCGGGGCATCGATCGAGGAGTATATGCGCGCAATTGGTTGGGAGGAATGACCAACGGAGAAATGTTTACTTTTAGTGCTGGAGAAGCCTGGATGATTCGTAATGGTCAACTAGCCGAACCCATCAAAGACGTAACTCTTTCAGGTAATGTATTCAAAACTTTAGCTAATATTGAAGCCGTCGGCGATGACTTTTATTGGGATGAATCTGGAGGCTGTGGTAAGGGGGGTCAGTCTGGATTACCTGTTGGTTGCGGAGGACCAAGTTTGAGAATCAAAGAGGTAACCATTGGCGGTAATTCGGATTAAACACTAGTGTATTTATGGCGATTGTTTAGTGTAAAAGGTTACAATATTATCCAGCAAAGAAAAAACCCAGTCGAAACAACTGGGTTCTGGAGCAAGACCATAAAAACGCCAAGTTATGAAGCTCAATTGCAACTATGGCGACTGCGGAAAATCGAAATAATGTTTGGTTGAATGCTACTTTATAAGTAACATAAACTATCATCCTGCTTTTATAACTAAATTACAATAGTATATTCACGAGGATTCTGAGGCAGATCCTCTTTTTTTTTAGCTATTTTTACTTAGATCCCTAGCCAAATAACAGGCGATCGATTGCTGAGCATCTCTGACTGCCAGAGCATTTCAATCTATCTGCTTCAATACAATTCTCTAGCAGTTACTTTTGATCACAACGTTTAGTACAATGCGAGCCAATTTTGCTCAACACCAAATCTGCAAGAGTTAATTATCTCGATTGCGAAGCTAGCCGAAGACATCCTGCTTACGGGACTCTGATGTCCTCAAGGATATAGTGAAGTCCTAAAGGATCGACCTTTGGATCTGCTGTGACCGTTGGTTAAACAACCAGCATCTTAGTGAGAAATAAATCCTGTCACTAACAACGGCAACAAAATTAGGGCAGATATTAGCAAAATTATTGTTCCCGCATCAATATCAATCGTGTTATTTGGTTTTGCCACAGCTTCAAAGGATAGGTCATCGAGCTAAAATTGTTTTTCAATGATACAACACATTCTGACGCTAATGTACACTTGCATCTTGAGCAAACTGTGTTACAAATTGTTTTAATTAGGTATTAAATATATAATTCCATTGATCGACTTCTGGCACTCTATTGCCAATCAAGCTGTTGATTTTAATAATTACAATCAGCCATCGTTTTAAAGGACATCTTTTAGCTGGCAAAATATACATCTTCTAACTGATTTAAAATCATCAAAATTTGACTTCATAATATCAAATCATTAACGCTCAAAAGGTCTATGATGACTGAGGTTTTGCCAATTCATTTAGGAATATTAGCAGCAGACGATCCCCATAACGTACGTACCTGGTCGGGTGTTCCCTACTTTATGACAAAGGCACTGACCAAGTATGTTGAAAACCTGACCTATCTTTCGGCAGGTCCCTTGCAGTGGTCGCCAACGGGCTGCTTGATTGACCGATGGAGTCGTCGCTTATTTCGGAAGGGATACATACCAGGACACGTTCCCTATATTCTGCAATATAAAGCCAGAACAGTGGAACGTCTAATAAAAAGTCACAACATTGATGTCTTACTAGCTATCACCGTCGATCCTTTAGTAGCCTTCTTGCAAACGGAAGTTCCCCTAATTCACCATTCAGATACCACATTTGCAGCCATGGCTGACTACTATCCCAGCTACTCGTCAATTTGGAAATTTTGCCGAGATCGAGGTGATCGATATACAGCAAGAGCCTTATCTGACTCAAAAATTTGTACTTTTCCTTCTCAGTGGGCAGCAAATTCCGCCATCAATGACTATGGCATCTCTCCACAAAAGATAAGGGTCATTCCCTATGGTGCTAATCTAAGCACCGCGCCATTCGAGCAAATATCCCAGGTAAATCATCTCGATTCATGCCAATTGTTGTTTATCGGTAGACAATGGGAACGAAAAGGTGGACCGATCGCCTTCGCTACCCTGTTGGAACTTTTGAGTCGTGGGATGAATACTAATTTGGTTGTTGTAGGCTGCAATCCGCAAATAACTCACGAAAAACTAACGGTGATTCCGTTCTTAAACAAGCAGATACCCCAAGATTTAGAACTATATCTCAGCCTCTGGCAAGACTCTGCCTTTCTCTTTATGCCAAGCAATCAAGAAACTTTTGGTGCGATATATGCTGAAGCAGCAGCCCATGGTCTTCCAGTTATTGCTAAAGATACAGGGGGAATTTCTAGCTGTGTACAACATGAGGTTAGCGGTCTTTTGTTACCAGAAAGTTCCAGTATTAACGACTATGCCAACTCCATTGAGAAAATCTGGGCTAACCCCAAGATCTATCATTCTTTCAAAAAAGCTGCTCGCGATCGCTACGATAACATTCTCAACTGGGACATCTGGGCTCAAAAGACAATCTTAACTGTTGCTGAGGTTATGTATACTTAATTTGAGTTGTTTGAATCTGCAAATAAGATCTATACCTCCCCAGTATTCTTGTAAAGGGTATTAAGACTTTTGAACTCCGCTCTAGTAGAAAATTTTGGTAAAATTTCTTTACTAAATGCCTCTGCTGCCTTGGAACAATAGCGACTGGGGTTGACAATTACTGCCAAAGTCCGTCCGATATCAACTTCTTTAATTTTAGCTCGATGCAGTATTCCCATTTCTAGCTCTTTTTCGATCGCGGTGGTCGAAACAAAAGCAGCCCCCAGACCCGACTGTACTGCATTCTTGATTGCTTCAATAGAATTTAATTCCATTTCAATTTTGAGCCGTTTGGGATTGATCTCATAACGGGTTAAAACCTTGTCGATGACCTTACGAATTGTCGATTGAGAATCTAGGGTAATAAAATTTAGCTTGTACAAATCTTCTTTGACAATAGCCGTTTCCTGCACCAGGGAATGATTTGGGGGTAAAATTAGAGCCAGCTCATCATCCGCATAGGGAATAATATTTAGTACATCCTGTAATTCTGTAGGTACTTCTCCCCCAATGATCGCCAAGTCTACCTGTCCATTGGCTACAGCCCAAGAGGTTCGACGAGTAGAATGAACCTGAAGCTGTACCGAAACATCGGAATATTTTTCCCGAAATAAACCAATCATGCGGGGAATTAAATATGTCCCTGTAGTTTGGGACGCGCCAACGATTAAGGTACCACCCTGAAGATTTTGCAGATCTTCGATCGCCCGACAGGTTTCTTGACATAGAGAAATTACTCTCTCACCATAGCTTAATAATAAATGTCCTGCTTCGGTGAGCTGCGCTCTGCGTCCACCGCGGTCAAACAAAGGTACATTTAACTGCTTTTCTAAATTTTGCACTTGTAGGCTGACCGCAGGTTGAGAAACATAAAGACTATCAGCAGCTCTTTTAAAGCTTCCTTCGGTAGAAATCGCCTTGAGTATACGGAGTTGATCCAGTGTAAAAGGAATATCAGTCATAAAATTCCATTAACAGTTTTATAAAAATAGTTGATTATTTGAGCGTTATTTGAACGTATTATTAATAGTGCTAAATCTTTAATAACTTTTATGTTCTTTATCTGCACAGTACCACGATTGGGGTAATTAGTTAGCTTTTATTTATTGATGTTATCTACAATGATTAATAATACCTATATAAATATGCCTATAGCAGACCTCAGCTGGCTAAATAATAGTCACGTAATCATGCTGGGTCTGTTGACGGGATTTGCGATCGCTCACAGCGGTTTAGCTGCACTGCGTCCCTGGGCTGAAACCAAAATTGGAGCGAGGCTGTATCGAGTGTTTTTTGCTCTGGTTAGTATTCCTTTCGCGGTGATTTTAATTATCTATTTCTTCAACCATCGCTACGATGGGCTGCAATTATGGCAGGTTCAAGGAGTACCAGGAGTTAAATCTACAGTATGGATCTTATCGGCTATTTCCTTCATCTTTCTTTATCCTGCAACCTTTAACTTATTAGAAATTGCAGCCGTCCAAAAACCCCAGGTATACTTGTTTGAAACAGGAATCATCCGGATCACTCGTCATCCCCAAATGGTCGGACAGGTTATTTGGTGTATTGCTCATACCCTTTGGTTGGGAACTAGCTTTACTTTGCTAACATCTTTGGGGCTGATTGCCCATCACCTGTTTGCCGTGTGGCATGGCGATCGCCGTTTGGCAATAAGATATGGTGAAGCCTTTGAAAAAGTAAAAGCTCGTACCTCAGTTATTCCGTTTCTGGCAATTATTGATGGTCGTCAAACTCTCAAATGGCAAGAATATTTGCGTCCTGCCTATCTTGGGGTTGCTGCCTTTGTCATGCTGTTTTGGTGGGGACATCCCTGGTTGATGAAAATGACAGCAAGGGTGTATTGGTAAACTCTTCAAGAGCATGTCAAATATTATCTTTTCAGGTAATCCTGATTGTTGTAGCATAACCTCAAGTATTAAAAACAATTGATAAATTTTTAGATTTGTATGCCATCCGTAGTTAATGAAACTAATTTTCAGCGAGAAGTTTTAGAAGCTTCTGGTCCTGTTTTGGTACATTTTTGGACTCCCTGGTGCGGTCTGTGTAAGTTGATCGGTCCAATGTTAGAGACAATTCAGGGAGACAGCAAGGAACTAATCAAATTGGTTTCCATTAATGCTGACGAAAACTTTAGACTAGCTAATACTTATCGCTTGAGAAACCTGCCGACGATCATGCTATTTTACAATGGTGAGCTAATTGAAAAGTTAGATAATTTTAATAGTCGCGATCGCCTGCGGATTGCCCTAGAAAGATTAATGAAAAATACTTTGTCTCTTTCCCAATAACCAACTGTTTAACAGCTAATGACTAATGGCAACTTTGATAAGTCATTTGTCCTCAGTCATTGGTAAAAATTTGCACCATGTTTGTGTTACTTATGCTGTAGTTGATTCTCACCGACTTACTTAATCAATTAAACAGCTCAAATACCTGACGACAAAATATTTTCAGCTGTTTTTCAGCATCTTGAGCTGGTTGGCACTGACCGACGCATTCCCAGCTATCTATGGTCGAAAATTTCCAAGCCTGACCAACATGGCTAAAACCACAAGTTTCTATGCCGATCAACTTTTCTGATTGTTCGGCAGGGTCTTTGTAAAACCGAATCTGCACCAAAATACTATTGCTCTGGTAGCGTCTACTCCAGCCAGGAAAATGAAACCCAATATCAATTGAATCAGGATCGACTAGTTCCTGAGTATCGGGGTCGTTTTTCCAAGGTTTGAGGTCAGCTTTAGCATCGGGAAACTGTGCTTTGAACAAAGTGACGACAGAGGCAATTTTAGTAGTAATATCTAAACCTTTGGCTCTCTCCGATGCGTTCATGCTTAATCTCCTTTCGTTAGTCTTTATTTAAACACTTTAAATATTTAGTACCAAATTGAGTACTTTTACGTTGCCAAGAAATGAAATATCTTGATGTAAGGAGTTTAATATTAAGTCATGCCAAAATCTGTAGCAGGTAATTTTGCTGCTTAATTAGCCTAATTCAGATTATATAAATAAGATTTTATAATTCAACAGTGAACGGTAAATCTAATCTAATTCCTTCGACCGCCAATCGGCTAATTCAGCGTTTTGCCTTTAGTGGTTGGACAGTGATAGTAATGGCGATCGCTCTGATTATTGCCACACCGATTATCTTTGTTTTTAGCAGTATCTTTGCTGAATCGAGTACTATTTGGCAACATTTAGCTGCCACGGTCTTACAGGACTACATTGTTAATTCTCTCCTCCTCATGCTTATAGTAGGCACTGGAGTATGCCTGATTGGGGTAGGCACCGCTTGGCTAGTGACCATGTGCCGTTTTTGGGGTAGCAAATGGCTGGAGTGGGCATTGCTGTTACCTTTAGCTGCCCCTGCTTATCTTTTAGCTTACGCCTACACTAAGATGCTGGATTACTTTGGTCCAGTACAGGCGGGGTTACGCAATTTATTTGGCTGGACAAGCTTTCAAGATTACTGGTTTCCTGAAATTCGGTCTTTGTGGGGTGCAGCGGTCATGCTGCTGTTAGTGCTATATCCCTATGTCTATTTATTAGCGCGAGTTGCCTTTCTCGGACAGTCGGTATGTACGATTGAAGCCAGTCGCTCTTTGGGATGTAACCCCTGGCAAAGTTTTTTTACCGTTGCCCTGCCCTTAGCTAGACCAGCAATTATCGCAGGTTTGGCTTTGGCTCTGATGGAAACCCTCAACGACTTGGGGACGGTGGAATATTTTGGCGTAAATACCTTTACCACGGGCATTTATCGTACCTGGTTGGGAATGGGGGAAAGAACCGCAGCAGCACAGCTGGCAGCTTTTTTGATGGTTTTTGTTTTGATCTTGATCGTTTTAGAAAGGCGATCGCGTAGTGCTGCCCAATATTACAGCTCTGGTTCTTTAGAAAGACTTACGCCTTTTAAATTAAACTTTGGGCAAAGCATTTTAGCTTTTGTTGTCTGTCTGCTACCTGTTAGCCTGGGCTTTCTTATTCCTGCAATTTATCTGTTGCAGCTAACTCTAAATAATTTGGCTCCTTTCAGTGACGATTTTTGGGATTTGGCACGGCACAGTTTTGTTTTAGCAAGCATAACGGCAATTGTAGCCATGATAATTTCGCTATTTATGGCTTATGGCAGAAGATTAGAACCTAACTGGCTAATGAGAACAGGAGTAAGAATTGCTGCTATGGGTTATGCCATTCCAGGCTCGGTGATTGCCGTGGGAGTATTGATTCCCGTGGCAGGGTTAGACAATATTATTGATACCTGGATGCGAGCTACGTTTGATATTTCCACGGGATTACTGCTTTCAGGAACGATCGCCTCTTTAATCTTTGCTTATCTGGTTCGCTTTTTAGCCGTAGCTTTTGGTCCAGTAGAATCTAGCCTAAATAAGATTGCTCCTAGTTTGGATGACGCTTCTCGCAGCTTGGGATATGGCTCGACTAGCACGTTATGGAAAATTCATACACCTTTAATGTCTGGAGGATTGCTAACTTCTAGTATGTTAGTTTTTGTGGATGTGATGAAAGAATTGCCTGCTACCTTGGTAATTCGTCCGTTTAACTTTGATACTTTGGCAATCAGAGTATATCAGTATGCTTCTGATGAAAGATTGGCTGAGGCTGCTGCACCTGCTTTGGCGATCGTGGTAGTGGGAATAATTCCCGTAATTCTGTTAAGCTGGCGTATTACTCATTCTCGGTGAGATAATTTTTTGCTCGACGAACAAGTTATCTTGAGTTTTCCAGATTTATAGTCGTTCTAATTAATTTCCGTATCCTCTCAGGTGGGCATTGCCCACCCTACCTTTGAATTATTTTTATATGTCGCAAACATTTATTAATTTGGTATTAGTCCGTTGCCAATTTCTCATCACTTTTTGCCTTGATGGTAAAAGCACGAAAATCACGGTCGATACCTTTAAGCCGAAAATTTGCTCCCTGTTGGCGATCAACATCGACTAGGCAATTAGCTACCGCTTCGGAAATCAAAATCGTGTTGGGGGCAGTGACACTCTGTAAACGAGCAGCAATGTTAACTACTCTGCCTACTGCGGTATAGTCTTTTCTCTGCCCACCACCAAACATACCGACTACTGCCTTGCCCTGATGGATACCACAGCGCATTTTCAAAGGGGGAATTCGATTCCCTGTTTTTGCAGCTTTGACTTGCCATCGCTCATTGAGCTTTTCTAAATAATAATACATAGTCTTGGCGGTGGCGATCGCTCTTTTAGCTTGTTCTGGACAGGATAAATCTTCTGGTGCGCCAAACATCGCCATTACTCCATCACCAATAAATTTGTCTACCGTACCACCGCGATCGAATACTGCTTTGCTCATTGCTTCTAAATATTCATTGAGTACTTCTGCTAGGGGAAGTACATCTAATTGGCTAGACAAATTTGTAAAACCTACCAAGTCGCAAAATAAAACCGTTATCCGCCTTGGTTCGGGCGTTAAATCTAAAGAAAGCTCTCCTGTTGCAGCTTTGTTGACAATTGCTTCGGGCAAAAAGCGTTTGAGAACCGACTCGGTGAGATAATTATTTAGCTGCCTGACTTTTTGTTCTTTAACCTGGAGTTGTTGAGCCTGTTTTTTAGTAGTCTCATAAAGTTTTGCCTGCTGTACGGCGATCGCAGCTTGGTCGGCTACGGCTTCGGCTAATTCGATTTCCGAAGAACTCCAGCGACGAGAAACGTCAGATTGTCTTAAGGTAATACTGCCAATTACTTCTGATTCAACGATCAAAGGTACGATTAGCAAAGCTCTGGCTTTGGCATGCCAAGGCAGCTCGTAACGCGCCAGATTTTTTTGCTTTTCCAAGTCTGAAGAACAAACGGTTTTTTTCTTAAATAGAAGAGCCTGTAAAATTGGATTTTCCGCAATCGGCACGCTGGAAGTAGTTGCCTGTTGCCAGTCAGGAGAATTTTCAATAATCTTTTGGGGTTCGTGGGGATTATATAAACCGACGCATTTGACAAAGCGATCGTCTTTAGTCCACAGGGAGAGGGTACAGCCGTCTACTTTTAATGCTTCCCCCAACTCTTTGGCGATCGCGGCAAACATGACTGGTGGTTCGAGGCTCGCACGGATCGTCGCAGTGATCCGGTTAACCGTGGTTTCCCGATGAGCTAAATTTTTTACCTGTTGGTGGGTCAAAACCTGATCGATCGCGATCGCAGCTTGGGAAGCCACGGCTTCGGCTAGTTCGATCTCCGAAGAACCCCAGTGGCGGGAAGCGTCAGATTGTCTTAAGGTAATACTGCCAATTACTTCTGATTCGACGATCAAAGGTACGATCAGCAAAGCTCTGGCTTTGGCATGCCAGGGCAGCTCGTAACGCGCCAGATTTTTTTGCTTTTCCAAGTCTGAGGAACAAACGGTTTTTTTCTTAAATAGAAGAGCCTGTAAAATTGGATTTTCCGCAATCGGCACGCTGGAAGTAGTCGCCTGTTGCCAGTCGGGAGAATTTTCAATAATTTTTTGTGGTTCGTGGGGATTATACAAACCGACGCATTTGACAAAGCGATCGTCTTTAGTCCACAGGGAGAGGGTACAGCCGTCTACTTTTAATGCTTCCCCCAACTCTTTGGCGATCGCTGCAAACATGACTGGCGGTTCGAGGCTCGAACGGATTGTTGCAGTGATCCGATTAATCGTAGTTTCTCTGTGTGCTAGTTCCTGTAACTTTTCCCTCGCCAACATCTGAGAAATTAGCAAATTTGCTTGAGTAGCCATCGTTTTAGCTGCCTCTACTTCTTGTTCTTGCCAACCCTCCAGTTGAAGTCGATGTATGGTCAAAGAAGCGGTCAGGTTTTCCTGAGAAAACAAAGGAATAAAGACACTAGAGCGAATATTTGCTTGTACGCAAGCCTCATGACTATCAATTTGCAGCTTCGATTTATCTGCTCGATACTGATGAATAGTTATGTTGTCTTGAGGCGATAATCTACTAGGGGTAACTGTTAATTTAAGCAGATCTCGATCTACTTGAGTTTCTGCGCTGGTTTTTTGATAAAAAAAGTATTTCTCTGTATCTGGCTGTAATTTACTAAAATGTAAGATGACAATATCTATATCAAGCAGTTGACCGACAGTATCGACAATAGCTTGACCTACTTTTGCCCAGGATAAATCGTTGAATAGTTGACTGTATTCACATTGAAGCATTAGGTTTAACTTTGGTTTGTCCAAAAATTAATAATCAAGTTAATAGCACCAACAATAGGGCTACAAAATCGACTAAAAGCGATCGCAACCTGTGATATATAGTCAGTGCAATTGTCAAAACGCCAGAGGCATAATTTTATAGTTCCCAAACAATTGCTAAAAAAACGCACCAGGCTTATATCTGCACAATTACAATAATTAATAAATTTAAAATTATTTTTATATTAATGGTTCTGCAATCTGCTAATAATAATGTCAATAACAATTCAAAATTAACTATTAGTCCTGCTGGCATCGAGGACATCAAGGCAATCAGCACAGTTTTAGCCAAGAGTTTTTATGACTTTCCTGACTTTGCTAATTGGGTTTATGGGGTTCTGCGGTTTACCATCAATGAAGACCTACGTTATCGTCTTCGTTCCCATTCCCCGCGTTATTGTTGTTTGGTAGCCAAATTAGATCGACAGGCAAACGAGAGAATTTCAACAGAGCATAGTTCGACTTCAGACTTCACCATAGTCGGTACTGTAGAAATAGCCTTGCGTTCTCCTTCTTTTTGGTCTACTCATTTTCAACATCCTTATATTTCCAACTTGGCAGTCAACCAAAATTATCGTCGTCTGGGTATTGGTAGCCAACTTTTAGCTAGATGTGAGCAAATTGCTATAGACTGGGGTTATCAAGAAACTCGGCTTCATGTTTTGGACAGTAATGACTCTGCCAAAAAACTGTATTACCATAATGGTTACCAGATTTTACAAGTAGAAGCAAATTGGATGAATTTATGGTTTGATTATTCCTCACGCCTGTTGTTAAAAAAACAAATTTAAAGACATTAGGAGTTTAGTGTTCGTTTTAGAATTATGGTGCTAAGTTTAGGGTAATCTTCTACGGTTTTGAGCTTGGGCAATGGTACTCGAAGAGTGAACGAGCAAAATATTGACAATAAGTTTCAAATTAATCAACTCCTATCAAGATTGAAAGCCAAGGAATTATTGATAGTTAATCCGCGACGCAAAAATGGATTGATAGTGTATAAAAAATATCATGCTGAATTCGCTGGACCTGGGGCAATTGTTGGTGGTCAATTCGATCTAGATGCAACTGATATTCTCGATGTAGGTAACGTGTCTCTGATTTCTCCTAAAAATTCTCAAGAAAGAAAGCAAGCTTATAAAATGCGACGGCAATGGGTAAGGTTAACCAAACAAATTACTGATAATCCCAAACCCACAGAAAGAGCGCAGGTGATTTTAAATCAGTTTGAACACTGGTTTGATGTAGAAACCGTATCCGATTTACCTGATGAGGCTTTTGCTTTGCTGGTAGGTGTCTTACCCCAAACAATTCGCAAGGTCAGAAATATTGAATTGCTTTAGTTCTTAGTTTCTAGAGGAGTCACCGCATAGGGCGACGTGGTTAATGATTATTTATTGCTTAATCCGATTTAGCGATCTGTAGCATTCTTTTTTAGATTTCATCTTAGAAAAGGATAAAGAGATCGGGATTTCCTTAGTTTACTGGCATAATAATGCTTATTAAGACGAACAATTAATCGACTTTCCAACTTAATATCAAACAAGCAATTATGTCTGAACCCATTACTCCTGCTATTAGCGATCGCATTTGTAAGCACATGAATGAAGACCACGGTGAGGCGATCGCTATCTATGCCAAGGTCTTTGGCAACACACCTCAGGCAGAGACGGCTACTATGGACTCAATTGACCCTCAAGGAATGAATATTTCGGCGCGGGTGGCAGAGGAAATTATTCCTGTCAGAGTAAACTTTGACCATACATTAAAAGATGCAGAAGATGCCCATCATACCTTGGTAGCTATGATTAAACAGGCGAGAACTGCCTAGAATATCAAAAAGCGTTTCTCAAATAAAGCGATCAAATTGCCAGTAAGATTGTTTTTAATTGGCTATTGGCTCACAAGCAATTACTAGTAATCGATCGCGCAATGGGAACTGCGGTGTAACGTTGACTGACCACAAAATCGAAATTGCGGTCGGGTGCTAGTGGTTATCAAGTTATTAAGACCAGACAACAAGCTAATTTTTTCTCCCATGAATTCTTTTTCGACAACCAATCAGTCCATTTTAGATGCTCTACAACGTTTGATTGCGGTAGTCGCTCAGTTAAGATCTCCTGACGGGGGTTGTCCTTGGGACTTAGCACAGACACCACAAACCTTAATCCCCTACGTGATTGAAGAAGCTTATGAGGTGGTAGAGGCGATCTCTAGCGAAGATTCTGAAGCGATCGCTGAAGAGTTGGGAGATTTGTTGCTACAGGTAGTATTGCAGGCTCAAATTGCCAGCGAACATCAAGATTTTACTTTGGCAGAAGTTGCCACAGGGATTACTCAAAAGCTAATCCGTCGTCATCCCCACGTATTTGGCGATGTAGAAGTCAATAGTGCAGCCCAAGTCAACCAAAATTGGGAACAAATAAAGGCAGCAGAAAAAGGAGAAACTCCCGAACACGCACAGTTACTCAGTCGAAAGTTAAAGCGTTATGCCCGTAGTTTGCCTCCCCTAATTGCTGGAATGAAAATATCTCAAAAAGCAGCATCCGCAGGTTTTGAATGGGAAAATATTGAAGGTGTCTGGTCGAAATTTGAAGAAGAACTACAGGAGTTTAGAGAAGCCTTGATGACTGAAGACAAGGCACATCAACAGCAGGAATTGGGCGATTTGATCTTTACTATTATCAACATTGCTCGTTGGTACGATCTCAATCCCTTTGACGGCTTGCAGGGAACAAATCGCCGTTTTATTCAACGTTTAGAGATTATGGAAAAGTTTGCCCCCCGCCCCCTGACAGATTATGACCTTGATGAGTTGGAGTCTTTTTGGCAACAGGCAAAAGCACGATTAAAAAGCGAGCAGTAATATATTTGATATTTTTAAAAGTAGATGACTACATATGATTGGATTGTAATTGGTGCTGGGATAACTGGTGCTAGTCTCGCTTATGAACTCAGTCAGCAGGGTCAAAGGGTTCTGTTGTTAGAAAAGAATTCTCTTCCTGATAGTGCTACTGTCTATAGTTATGGAGGTTTGGCTTATTGGTCGGGGATAGATGAAACTACTCGTACTTTAGGACAAGAAGGCATTGAACTACACCGCCATCTAACCGAAGAATTGTCAGCAGATACGGAATTTAGGGAACTGGATTTGCTGTTGACTATAGATCGCCAGGAGGATCCTCAAGCTATTGCTAAAAATTACGATCGCTTTGCGATTACTCCAGAGTTATTGAGCGTTAACGATGCCTGTATCTTAGAACCGTTACTCAATCCTAATGCGATCGCGGGAGTACTAAAATTACCCCACGGTCATATTCATCCCCAAAAAACCACTAATGCCTATCTTCAAGCTTTAGAACGCAATCGGGGCAAGATCTTATACGAACAGGTAGTAGATTTATTACGTCAAGAAACCAAGGTGATCGGGGTAAAAACTCAGGATAATCTTTATTATGCTGCCAATACTGTTGTCTGTGCTGGAGGGCTATCGCGATCGCTGCTGCACCAAGCAGGCATTAGGGTCAAAAATTATTTTACTCACGCTCAACTAATTATTACTCCTCCTGTAGATTTGGAATTAGCAACAATTGTGATGCCAGCACTACAGCAAAGATTTACTCTAGAAGCTAAAGCTGGCTTGGAAGAAGCTTGGAATCCTCCTTACCAGGAACCGATCAAATCGATCCTCGACCCTGGTGCAGTACAGTTTCTTGATGGTAGTTTGTGCATCGGGCAAATCAGTGCGATCGCCACAAACCCAGAGGCCGAGCTAGATTCCGTCGCTGGGGAAGCACAAATCCGCGAACGGGTAGGCTATGTATTACCTTTGCTAGAAGATATTCCAGGTAGCTGTCATAGTTGTTTAGTGGCATTTAATAATCAGGGAATTGCTCTGGTAGGTAATTTAGCAGATATCAAGGGACTATATTTGTTCTCTGGCTTTACTAGTACCTTAGTATATGCCCCTGTAATAGCCAGACGTTTTGCTCGTTGGGTGGGGGGAAAAGAAGATAAAATTATTGAGCGGTTGCAATCCACCTTAAACTATAGCTACTAATGCGCGATCGCGAAGCCCTAAAAGATTAGACACCCAGAGCAAAGGTGTCGTAATAATTGTGGTAATTCATTTCTGAGGAGCGTTCGAGTTTTGATTTGTCGAACTCAAGTTGCTATTGGCGATCGGATAGCTCTTTTAAGCCGATATAGCCCACAAAAAAAGTATAAATTCCATAGGCGATCGCCTGTTCATTGCGAGCATTTGCTTTAAAAGCAGCCACTAATCCTTCAATACCATGGACGATCAAAGCAATAATGCCTACCCAGTAAATCGAGTTAAGTTGAGTGGGCAAAGATTGATGATGGAGATGCAAATACCAATTGACCCACACTAACCCTAAAGCACTGGTAATCAAAACGGTAGAAACAAACTTGATGGAATTTGATATTTTTCGCTTCATTTGTTTGAATTTAGGTACAGCTCTTGCTTATATTCAGATTTTACATACTCTTCAGCAGCAAGGCGATCGCCGATCTTACCATCGAGAGTAGCAGCTAAAATATCATCTAAAATTTGTTTGTATAGTGGTCCTGGTTTAAAACCTAGAGTTTTCAAATCGTTACCGTCTAGTAGAGGTTTTGTCTGAGACAGCTGAGTAACATATTGCCAAACCAGACGACGAATGTTTTTGTTACTTCTGGCAGCAAATAAAACTAACCCCAACGGCTTATAAGAGCGTAACAACCGATTAATTTGACTGGGTAAACTGCATTGCACTAACTGAGCTGCCACTTCTGTTTCTAAAGTTTTGAGCTGCCGTAGCCGTTGTAGACTATCTTTGGGTAGCTGAAGATTGTTCGCCACCATTATTCTATCGGCAGGATTTAGGTGGGCAATCAGGGTTTCCAATCTAATCAACCAGTGTTCGGTTGGAGATTCTAAATAATTTAACCATCGGGAAACGCAGCGAATCTGCCATTTCAAATCTGGTGTCAAGATTAGATCTTGATGTAGACAACTCAAAGCACTGAGCTTAGCAAGTAGTTTCAAAGCAGGTTTCCAATAATGTGCCTGCAAAATATATTTTAGTTCCGCTCTCAGTCTAGTAGTCAAAGCAGGGGTTTGGCGATCGCTAATTCTAAGCTGCTGGTATACCCCACTTTTTAAGGCATAGTCGATATATTCTTCTGTCTGAGGTTCGATTGTAAAATCTAAACGTACTGCAAACCTAACTGCCCGATAAATACGAGTCGGATCTTCAATGAAGCTGTTGGCATGAAGCACCCGAATTAAACGCGATCGCAAATCTAATAAACCACCGAAAAAGTCCAACAAGTCTCCTTTACGAGAAAATTCGCCTTTCTTTGGTGGGGTAAGGCGTACCGCCAGGGCATTAATCGTAAAGTCTCGCCGATACAAATCCTGGCGAATCGAACTGGCTTCTACCTGGGGATTAGCTGCGGGATAGGGATAAAACTCAGTACGGGCAGTAGCAATATCAACCAAAAGGTTTCCTAAGATGGGGTCTTGATGCCAGGATAGGGCTGCGGTCTGAAACTCGCCATGAATCGAAACATTGACTTGAGGATACATTTTTTGAATTACCTCAGCCAATTCTACTCCAGCGCGGTCGTCGTTAGAATGATGATAGCCATCTACTACCAAGTCAATATCCTGCAATAGTAAAGATTCGCGCTCGTCCGTCAGTAAAACATCCCGTACTCCGCCTCCCACCAAATAAAGATTCCATCCTCTAGCTGACGCTGCGCTGGTTATTGTTTGCAGTAGCTGCCAGATAGGGGGTTGTAAGCGATTTTGCAGAGTAGGTAATAAATGGGAAGTTAGGTTTTTTTGGCTAGCAGTATCAGTCTCGGTATCATGATGCTGGTCGTGGAGCTGTCGTAAAACATCAGTACGAGTTACGATCCCGATCAATTCTCCTGCTTCGATTACAGGCAATCTGCCTAGGTCAAAAGTCACCATCAAAGACTCTATTTCAGGCAAAGCTGTATCGGGAGTAATTACCTTAAGATTACGGCTCATATAGCCTTTTACGGGGGCGTGGTTAAAGCCGTGGTGTATGGCTAAATCTAGGTCGCGACGAGAAATTACCCCCACCAGGCGATCGCCTCGATCTACAACCGACAGTCCAGAATGCCCATAGCGAAATAATATTCTTTGTGCCTGTTCGATCGTTGTGTCGGGTCGAATAGTTCTCACGGGAGATGACATTAAATCCCTAGCAGTGGGTGGTTGAGGAATTTGTTCGATCAATTGGCTTAAAAGCTGTTCGAGGATCTGTTTTGGTTCCTCGGTAGAGATGGTCATCGAAGCTGCCTGGGCATGACCACCCCCGCCAAAAGAACTAAAAAGCTGATTGAGATTTGTTTCGGCTATGCGCGATCGCCCAATTACTACCAGCTTCTGATGGCTTTTTTGGTACTGATGACCCAACAGCAGCGCATCGCTTTCGGTTAGCTCGATCAATCTTGCTGCTAAAGTAGATAAACCGCTAACAAACTTATCCGTCTGCAACAGCACCGAAGCTATCTTATATCCTCGAACGGTTGTGCGCTGTAAATTATTTAAAGCATCTTTAAACAAGTCTTGTAGACGTGCAGACAAACCTGGTTCATTATATTCGGCAATAATTGCCACGTTTGCCCCCTGCTCCATCAAATAGGCGATCGCCCTGGCATCACGAGCAGTAGTTTGATCGTAGGTTAATGACCCCGTATCTACATGAATTCCCAAAGCCATTGCCGTTGCTTCAAAAGGCGTTAGAGCAAGATTTTGCTGCTGTAACAATTCCGTGATGTAAGTAGAGATCGCTCCTACTGCTTCGGTATGCATTTCCGTGGCGGGAATATCAGATTCAAAATCAACATGATGATCGAAAACCTCAATCCGTCGAACATTGGGCAAATCTAACCAGTCTGCTGCTGTTCCCAGGCGATCGCTTTTTTGGGTATCCACAACATAAATATTGGCGATCGCTTCAGGAGTAACACTGCGCATCTCCACTAGGTCAAACTCATCTCGATGTAAAGCTAGAAAATTCTTAACCGTAGGATGTGCGCCACCAGTTAAAACAATTTTTGCTCCCGATTTCAGCTTAGACAAACCGATTGCCGAACCTAAAGCGTCAAAGTCTACAGTTTGATGACACAGAATTATATCCATTGATGAAAATAAGTTTAATGTGGATTGTTTTTTTGTTATCGACTGGTTTCTATTTAGAATAGCTATAACTGATTAGCCTACTATAGTAATTTGCCCCAGATACTTAGAAAACAAATATTCATGATTTGCCGATCGATCTGGCTGTTTTCTAATAATATTTTTTTAACTGACGAAATATCAAACAATGAAATGAAGCCTAAAATTAAATATTCTTTATCCTGTGTTGTAAATAACCTTTTTACCTTAATTCTCGCCTCGATCATTGCCTTCTCTGTGAGCATTATGCCTGCTTGGAGTGCAGATTATAATAAGCAAGTACTAACTAACGCGGATTTCTCCCATCAAGACTTGACCGATGCTAGTTTCGATCATTCTAATTTGAGAGATAGCGACCTTAGTTTTTCCAAGGCTATAGGAGTTCGTTTTTTTGGGGCTAATTTATCCCATGCCAATTTAGAAGGCTCGGATTTACGTTATTCTAGTTTAGAATCTACTCGCTTGACTGGTGCCAATCTAACTAATGCAGTTCTAGAAGGAGCATATCTAACTAATGCCATGCTGCAAGGAGCTACTATCACGGGAGCCGATTTCACCGCAGCATTGTTAAGCCCGACTACAGAAAAGCAGCTGTGTGAAACAGCCAGCGGGACAAATCCTACTACGGGTAGAAACACCAAAGATACTTTATATTGTCCTTAAAACTGCGTGGGGCATATAAGCTAACTTGTTCCAAGTCAAATCATGCTTCATAAGCACCTTTTAGAAAATCCTTAAGTTTTTTAAGGGTTTTTTAATATTTGTGTTGGTTTGCCTACTGTAGTGAAATTTGCCTCATCATAGATAGTTAGCAGGTTATGGTTCCAATATGAGAAATACCAACATAGAGTCGAGCATCATACACGCGGTTTGGTCTTCTGTAGAAACTATTAACAAAAAAGCATTACTACAGTTGAATGATAATGACTTGATCGAGCAGATTATCAAACAAATAGAGAGAAATTCTGCTTTTAAGTTGCACGATCGCCAGTCTTTGATGGATTACATTAGCTCTAAAGTAAGATTGATTAGAGATATTGCTGAGTTTTAACTAGTGAAAGTGGGCATCAATCTGTCTAACAACCAAATGGCGAGCCAAAAACAGTTAGAAATTTAGAGGCTTAGAGCATCCCAAGTCACAAAATCGACAAAAATGTCACAATATATAAATTCAGTTTAATATTATGACCTTGAGTCTGTCCTTCTAGAAACACTTGTGAATCCAATCGCTTTTACTTCTGAGTTAAATCCGCAAGAATTATTTCCCTTTGAGCTTGACGAATTCCAAAAAAAGGCGATCGCAGCCTTAGCAGCTAATAAGTCTGTGGTAATCTGCGCTCCTACGGGTTCGGGAAAAACCTTAATTGGAGAATATGCTATTCATCGCGCTCTACAACATAGAAAGCGAGTCTTTTACACCACGCCACTCAAGGCTCTTTCTAACCAGAAATTCAGAGATTTTCAGGAACAGTTTGGTGGGGGAGACTCTCGCCGAATTGGTTTGTTGACAGGAGATACGATCGTCAATCCCAATGCGGATATAGTGGTGATGACCACGGAAATCTTCCGTAATATGCTCTACGAGACACCTATTGGACAGTTGGGAACAACTCTAGAAAACGTGGAAGCCGTGGTATTGGATGAATGCCACTATATCAGCAATCGCTTTCGGGGTACGGTATGGGAAGAATCAATTATTTACTGTCCTCCGCAAATACAGCTGGTGGCTCTTTCCGCTACTATCGGTAATCCACGAGAGTTAACCGACTGGATTACTGAGGTGCGCAATTCTAATCCAGACGAAGGAGAAAAATACGAATGCGAGTTAATCAATTCAGATTTTCGTCCCGTTCCCTTAAGATACTACTTTTGCGATCGCCGTGGGATTCACCGACTATTAAATCAAAACGAAACTCAGATTAATCCCAAGCTTAAAGCTGCCCTACCTCATCAAGGACAAAAGCCCAAGCGACCTAAAATCAAAGACTGTCCTAAAATTTATCAGGTAGTACAGCAGCTACAAAAAAAGGATATGCTGCCCGCAATCTATATTATCTTTAGTCGTCGGGGTTGCGACAAAGCAGTAGATACTATAGATGCTTTAAATTTAGTCACTCCAGAAGAAGGACAGCAAATAGAAAGCATCCTGCTCTATTTCTTTTTGACCAATAACATCGAGCTACAAACGGCATTATTAGATTATTTTGCTGACTCAAATCCAGAACTAACCGACTTACTGAGAGATTATCTGGCAGTCAATGAAGGGGCGGAGATCAATTTAACTCAATATTTTGCAGCTAACCCCAACCAAAAGTATCTGATGTGGCAGTTCCTCTGCGAAAATTCGCAAATTGCCAGAATCGATCAGATTGAACCTTTGATGCGGGGCATTGCTTCTCACCATGCGGGGCTATTACCAGCCTGGAAAGAATTGGTAGAAAGACTGTTTGAAATGGGATTAGTAAAAATTGTCTTTGCGACTGCTACCTTGGCAGCGGGGATCAATATGCCCGCCCGCACTACGGTCATGTCCGCTTTGTCCAAGCGCACCGATGGAGGACACAGTATGCTGAGTCCTTCAGAATTTTTGCAAATTTCGGGTAGGGCTGGTAGGAGAGGAAAAGATCGGGTAGGTCATGTAGTAACGGTGCAAACCCCCTTTGAAGGAGCAAAAGAAGCAGCATTTTTGGCAACTTCTGGTGCTGAACCTTTAAGAAGTTGGTTTACGCCCTCCTATGGCATGGTGTTGAATTTACTGCAAAAATACAGCCTGCCTAAAGTCAAAGAACTGTTAGAAAGAAGTTTTGCCGAATACCTTTCGCAAAAAAGACTTGCTCCCGAACAAATGGCGATCGCCGAAATCACTACCGAACTGGCTAAATTAGATGTGGCTTTGGCATCCGTCTCTTCTGGGCAATTAGCTAGCTATCAAAAACTGCGAGAACGTGCCAGGGAAGAACAGCGACTGCTAGAGATTTTGCAACAGCAAGCAGAAGCCACTCGTAAAAGCGCGATCAAACCTCTGATTTCTCAGCTTCAGCCAGGAAGAATAGTCGGTTTAAAGGGTAAACATATTCGGCTTAATTCTCCTTTGGCTGCGGTATTGGTGACTAAGGTGCCAGGTTCGGGCAAGGCTGACAATTTGCTGTGCCTAGGGGTAGATAATTACTGGTATGTTGCAGCTAATGCTGATATTACTGAAATCAACGCAGGAGCTTTCAAAGATCGAGACTTAAACGAGATTTCTTTACCCCCGTTGGATAATCTCAAACTAGGCAAGTGGCGTAAAGGCGATGAATCCACGGCGATCGCCGTCAAGCAAATCTCTGATTATCTGATTCCTACACCTTCTGCCCCTGAAGTTATAGAACAACAGCAGAAATTAGATGCCGTTCACCAAGAAATTGACAAACATCCAGTACAGCAGGTGGATAACCCCAATCGTTTACTCAAGAAACACAATAAGCGTCTCCAGCTACGGGAAAAATTACATAAAATTCAAATCAAATATCAAAAGCAAAAATTCAACCAGTCTTACTATTGGTCAGAATTTCTTAGTTTAATCGAAGTTTTGCAGGAATTTGAAGCTTTAAATGAATATAGTCCTACTTTTTTGGGGCAAGCAGCAGCTACTATCCGAGGAGATAACGAGCTTTGGCTGGCATTGGTATTTGTTTCAGGAAAATTAGAACATTTAGAACCCCACCACCTAGCAGCCACCGTCTGCGCTTTGATTACCGAAACGCCCCGTGCCGATCTCTGGTGCGACTTTCCTCCCCCTAAAGAGGTATTAGAGGTATTAGGTGTCAGAAAACCAAGTGATAGTATTTCCGAAACTGATTCTGCCCTAACTTTACGAGAAATACGGACTCGTTTATTTCAGGTACAGCGTCGTCATGGGGTAGGGTTACCAGTTTGGCGGGAATATGAGCTAGTAGGATTGTGCGAACAGTGGGCGTTGGGCATGGATTGGAACGATCTTTGCGAGAGCGTCAGCCTGGCGGAAGGAGATATTGTCAGAATGTTACGTCGCACCGTTGATGTTTTGTCTCAGATCCCTCAGATTCCTGACATCTCTTCTACCTTATCTAATAATGCCAGGGAAGCAGGTTCGATGATGAAACGCTTTCCTATTTAACGGAAGTTTGGCTGAGAGTAGAAAAACAGTTATCGACAATTTATCACACCCAAACATCTTATTTCTTCCCTATCTCCCTAACTCCCTATCTCCCCAAGCTGACCAATTATCTTCTATTTAATTACCCCACCTACTTACTTAGTAGTCTACCAGTCATCTGCTTCGGATTGTCTTTGTAGTAAAGAAATAGCTAGAGAAATAGCTTTTTTAATTCCTAGATCGCTTTCTTTGGCTAAAGCCGTTTCTAATGGTTCGATTGAAGTGCGATCGCCTATTTTCATCAAAGACAAAGCTGCTGACTTGCGGGTTGCTCCTTCAGGATGATTTAGTAGTTTTGTCAGACTGGGAATTGCTGGCTGATATTTTAAGTTACCCAATACTGCTGCTGCTTCGCTACGGACGTTAGCTGCGGTGTCATTTAAAGAGTTGACTAACAGATCTAATGCCTGAGTATCCTCATTTTCTTCGGCTACTTTAGCGATCGCCCCTACTACTGCCGATCTGACTTCAGGGGAATCTGAACTGTAGGCTGCATATAGCTTATCTTTTGCCTTGGCACCGATAAACGCTAATGCCCAGGCTGCATGTCCCTTATTACTTTCAGTAGAATCGGCAGAAGCTAATACTTCTAATAATGGCGTTACCGCTGTTTCTCCGCTCCGCGCCAGCGCACCAATGGCGGAAGCCTGTACTACGGTATCTCGATCGTTGAGTAAAGCATACACCAAATGAGGTACTGCTTTGGGATCTTCAATTAAAGTCAGGGTTTTTCCTGCTGCTCTTCTGACAACTACATTAGGATGATGTAACAAAGCATCGATTAAAGGATCGACAGCGGGTTTACCTACTACACCTAGTGCCTCGGCGAAACCCAGTCTCACTAAACCTCTGGTATCACCCAAGCATTCGATCATCTGCCAGATTAGGTGGCGATCGCTATAATCAAAAGTGCCTCGGTCGATTTGCTGATTTACTTGGGCTAGAAGCTGATCTGTTTCTGCATGAGACAGATTGACATTGCTGGAAGTGTCTGGCATATCGGTCATTTAACTATTCGCAGTCAGATTAGCCTGTTGTTGGCGGATTCTTGCTAGTTTGGAGTCAATATCGGCAAGCTGAGGCTCTAATTTTGCCATAGTTGCTTTTTTTGATAATTTGGCTTTTTTGGCAGCTTCTAAAGTATCGCTAACCAAGCGATCGCGATATTTTTCAAATTCGACAATTAGCTCGGCTAAATCTTCTGCGGTTACGGTAGTATCGGTCATTTGCTCAAGGTCTTTTTAAATGAATATTGTTTATCTGTTTATCTTCTCAGATTGTTTACTAACAGTAAACTACCCCAGATCAACTCAGCTCTTAAGCTATAAACTATTTAATAATTAGAATCCAATTGTTAACTTTATTAAAGTAATGGATAACAGATTTTCCAATATATTTAACCTAACTGAAGATCGGGCGATCGCCTTATTAAAACAACCCTTAGATACCGAAGATGGCACCTCAGAGCGGTATGTCGGGGCAGCACACTTGGTCAACTTTCCAACCGCAAGGTCTATTCAAGCACTAATTGAAGCCATTGAAGATCGAAACTCCGTACTAGAAAACCGCATTGCCAGGCGTAAAGCGGTAGAAAGCTTGGGACGTTTAAAAGCTACTGTAGCTTTACCAATACTCAAGTCTTGTTTGAGCGAGTCAGATCCTTTAATGGTAGAAAATGCCGTCTGGTCAATTGGAGAAATTGGGACGGAAGATGAGTCTATCTTGGAAGCAATTGCCAATTTACTGACTAAACCCGCTCAAACCTATCGCGTAATTATTCATACTTTGGCTAACCTCAATTATCAACCAGCTATTGAGCGTATTAAGCCTTTTACTAATAATGACGACAAACCTATTGCTAGTGCAGCGATCGCTTCTGTAGCTCGTCTCGGTGGTGACTACAGCCAACTAGATCGGGTAGTTGAGTTTCTCCAGCATGACAATATAGATGCGAGGCGTGCCTGTATCCAGGATTTAATTGATGCGGAATATTATCAAGCAATTCCTGCCATCGCTAAAGCACCCATTTCTGTAGCCTTTCGCTTGCGAGGAATCAGGTTACTAGCTGCTAAGGGTTTGGCTGCCAACAAAGTCAGCTTTGCCGAGATCGAACCCAGTTTGGAGCAAATAATTCGCGATCGCCCTCAAAACATCGAAATGGTACACGAATACGATCAAAAACCTACCTTGGAATTTTTGATCAGAGAACTATACCACACCGATTTTGGACGCTGTTATTTAGCCAGCAAAACTCTGATCGAAGCTTATCCAGAACAAGCACCCGCAGCTTTACTTAAAACCTATGCGGAGGAAGCACACAATGACTACGGCGCACATTTTCACGTAATCAAACTATTAGGATTATTAAATTATCAGCCTGGTTACGATCTAATTGTGGAAGCTTTGCACAATACTTCTCCTCAGTTTCAAAAGTCTCGCGCAGCAGCAGCGATCGCACTTGGCAATCTTCAGGCGACTCAAGCTATTCCTATCCTAAAAGAAACTTTGGATACACCAATTTTCGATCTCAAGTATGCTTGTCTGCTAGCATTAGAGCAACTAGGTGAAAGCTGTTGGTCAGAAGTAGCAGACGACCGAAATCTCTTGATTAGAGCTAAAGCAAATCACGAGATAAACTCAGTCGATCATGTCTAGCCAACTATGAAATTTTCTCAGATTTGGCAAAGGATTACTAATAACAAAGATGGCGCAATCGTCGAACAATCTATCTGCTTGCTAAAACAGCGAAGCTATGAAGATTTTATCGAAAAACGCAAGCAGGGCTATTTATCCGAACTAAAATATGCTCGACAAAAAGGTGTTGTTTTGCAACCTGTAGAGCAATTATTACCCTGTCTTCCAACCAAAGAAGAGTTTGAACGTAAAAGAGCTTATATCGGTCTTGAGTGTAAACGAATTAAATATTGGAGCAATGGCTTAAAAGTTGTTGGCTACATCTGGAAACCAAAAGACACTAACAATAGAAAGCTTCCATTAATTATTTTTAATCGAGGTGGAAGCCTGGAATTATCAAAGTTGACTCCTAGATGTGGACTAAAGTTCGGATTTTATAATTTTTTAGCTAATGGCTTTGTTGTCATTGGCTCACAATATCGTGGTAATGATGGAGGACAGGGACAAGAAGAGTTTGGTGGCGCAGATCTCAACGATGTTCTCAATTTAATTCCTCTTGCTAAATCTTTAGCATATATCGATCCAGATAATATTTTTATGCTCGGTGAATCACGAGGAGGTATGACCAGCTATTTAGCTTTAAAGTATGGTATCGAGGTTAATGCTGTAGCTGTAACTGCTGGTTTGTCAGATTTGGCAGCTAATTTAACAACTTTTCCCGAACTTTTGCCTCGATGGGAGAAAATAATACCAGGTCTTAAAGAAAATCGAGAAGAGTGTTTGCGCGATCGCTCTGCGGTATATTGGGCGGATAAGCTTAATTCTCCAATATTAATCTTACATGGAGATATGGACTGGCGATGTAACTTAAGTACTCAGGCTTTAGCTTTGGTAGCGCAGTTACAAAAATATCGTAAACCTCATCAATTAATCGTTTACGATCAAGACGACCATTTTTTATCTTTTAATAGAGAAAACAGTGAGCAGCAAATTATCGAGTGGTTTAAGTCTCATTTGAAATAAATTACCAACGTCGATTGGATTGAATTGTACGACCGCTAAATGGGAGATAATAATTTAGGGCCAGTTTGGAAAAGTCCATCACAACCGCCGACATTAGCTAACGATCGAGTTCATGTTTGGCGTGCCAATTTAAACTTACCAACGGCTGAAATAGCTCGACTAAAAACCTGCTTATCCCCCGATGAAGTAGCCAGAGCAGATAGATTTCACTTTGCCCAACATCGAGCAAGATTCATCGCAGCTAGAGGAATTTTAAGACAGTTATTAGGAAATTACTTGCAACTAAATCCTAGTAAGGTGAAATTTGTGTATGGCGATCGCGGGAAGCCTCAATTAGCCATCATGCTAAACAGCTCTTTAGAGTTTAATGTTTCCCATTCACAAGATTATGCCCTGTATGGATTTGTCTATAATTGTCCTATTGGCGTAGATCTCGAATATTTACGAGAAATGGAGGATGCGCTCAAAATCGCCCAACGTTTTTTTTCTCCTGGGGAATATAGATTGCTCGCCAGTTTGCCCAAAAAACAACAACAGAAAGGATTCTTTAAAATCTGGACGGCAAAAGAAGCTTACTTAAAAGCGATCGGTACGGGTTTAGCAGGCTCTCTAACTCGTACAGAAGTAGCTTTAGATTCTGCTGGTTCTCCTTGTCTACAAGCAATAGAAGGAAAGAAAGTAGCAAGTTGGACAACGCACTTTTTTATTCCTGCAAGCAATTATGTCGCGGTAGTAGCAGCTCCAGCCTTAATAACCACTAAGCAAATTGATTGTTGGAACTGGCAACCGAATTGCTTAACCAAGAACAACTAATTCCCAGACTTGACCGACAATCTCTTTTGAACAACACATTTTAAAACATAATAAATATTGAAATCGATGTATGATCTCTTATGATTTCTTAATATATAGTAAGTAGGATTTAACAAGAGAGAATTTCTATGACGACAATTACTTTTGAGAAAGAAAATCAAGAAGTGATCGCAGCTCAAGGCTCTAACTTGCGAGAGAAAGCTCTTCAGAATCGAGTTGATATCTATACCTTTGGAGGTAAGCTGAGAAATTGTGGGGGTTATGGTCAATGTGCTACCTGTATTGTTGAAGTTGCCGAAGGAATGGAAAATTTGTCTCCGAAAACAGATTTTGAAAAGCGCAGATTGAAAAAAAAGCCCGATAACTATCGTTTAGCTTGTCAAACTCTAGTCAATGGACCAGTTACTATCATCACCAAACCCAAGCCAGCTAAAAAGAAATAATTACTGTTGGTGCAGCTATGACCCTAAGTAATGATATCCTAGATAATGATGCTATTTTAATAATCACTTACTTAGGAGCTGCTATATATATGGAAGTTAATGATTTAGGATTTGTAGCCACTATCTTATTCGTTTTAGTTCCTACTGTCTTTCTGCTTATTTTGTTTATCCAAACCGATAAAGACCAAAGAGAAAGTTAAGATACAATTTTCGTAACTAAATAATTTTATTAACGAGTCAAAATGCGATCGCCAAGTGCAGGCTACGCCCAATTTTATAAGAAACTATCGTCAAAGCACAGCATAACTTGGAAATGTTTATTAGTGCAGAAACCAGTAGGGGGCGATTTTCTGGCGTGTTCCAGTTTGGCTCTATTTTTATAGAAAAATCTTATAGAAAAGTCTTTAATACCAACTTATTCTTCAGCACCCTGCATAAAGCGAATAATAGCATTAAAATCTTGCTCAATCGTCTTTACATTATTGATATCGATCGTAGGAATATGCACAAAAATGCACGGAAGATGCAAGCTGGCAGCACGAATATAGTTTAAAACCTGATAATATAAACCTTCACAAACAAACTTTCCTGCATCGTGACTGATTTTAGCATCGGCTAAACGGTCAACTAATTGATTCAGATTCACTTCAGTAAAAATGCAGTTTTCTCCACACACGGCATTAGATTCTACAGTTATTATCTTCCTGGTTTCTGCCATTCCACAACAGACAACGCCTTGAGGATTTACTAATTCTATTGTCTCAACAACTCGATCGGCAGCCCATTCTACATTTACAGGAAGCTTTCTGAGAAAAAATAAAGAATTTGAATCGAATTGCCGTTCTTGTATTATTTCCAATAAAACATCAGAAGAGTTTAATGTTTGATGAGGTAGCCAGGTTTGAAAAGAAGTTAGAAGAAGTTGAGCAGGCATTAATTATAAGATTTGCTGTTTAAAACGCTTTCAAAACTGTAGCTTTTTGCTGACGATAGTAAAACTTTCAACTTTAGAATATTTTATACTAGTATTTTTTTGTATTCTTTACCTATCAAAAATTATGGAAGTGCAATTTAGAGAATTCAATCCTTTCGATCTATGGATATGGCTAGAATTTCCCACTATTCCTTCCAGAATGGAGCAACAGTACATTGAAGAATTACTAGATTCCTGGTTTTATCTTGGTAAGCTAGGTGGCTTTAATGCTGAAAATCTTCGCGTGCAAGATGCAGGTGTAGAAATCAGCTACATGGAATATGATACGGCAGATTTAGATAATGCTCTGATGTCTCCCATGCACAATATGGGTGATATCGAATACTTGGGGGTATGGGGTAGATGTTGGTTCGATCTTGGAACAAGCGATCTAATTGCGATCGATATTTTAATCAATGCAATTAACCAGTTAAATCGAGAATTTGTGCAGATTAACAAATTAATTATTGGTGGTCAAAATGAAGATTGGCCTGTTGATGAAAGCAACAAATCGGTATTTTATAGCAGTTGATTTTGTTTCTTAGAAGCGGGATGATAGGCGTTCTAACATAAGTATGTATTTCTATAGTTAACGAGGTAGCTAAAGATGACGGTAACGGGAAAAATTGAAAAAAAAGGTTTTGGTTTTGGTACGTGGGCATTGGTAACCAACGATGGTACGACTTACGAGCTAAAAGATCCCGCAGCGGAATTAAAACAAGAAGGAATTGAGGTAGAGGTCAAGGGTAAGATCCGTGAAGATATTATGACTACCGCGATGATCGGTGCAGTTTTAGAAGTCGAATCTTACAAACTGCTTTAAAACCCCGTCAAGCCTAGTTTGCCAATAGTTTTACCTGATTCTAGCTTGGCATGAGCGATCGCCATATTCTCCGAGTTTAAAACTCCCAAATTTTCTTTCAGGGTGGTTTTAATGATTTCCCGTTCCCCTAGCTGGGATACTCGGTTTAACAATTTTCCCTGGGATGCTAAGTCTGGGGTATGGAACTGGGATTTAGTGAACATAAATTCCCAGGCAAAAGTAACGCTTTTACTCTTGAGCAAATTTAGATCTAGAGGTTCGCGATTGCCAATAAAACTTTTTAAATTGTTGTTTGATATAAACCTAGAATTGTAACCTAGCCCAAAATCGAATTAATATATTGAGCTAGTTCGGTTAAATTATCTTCGCGATCGCGTGTCAAGAAAGCGACGGAAGAAGCGGTAGTTAGTGCGAACTAAATCTAAAACAAAATAGGGTAATTGTAATCTATGCCAGGAAAAGAAGGGCAGATACAGGTAATAATACGCTTTCTTTAAATCGTCCCAAGCTAAACAAGGTTCTTCCCGTAAAAAATCTGATATATCTACAACTAATCCCTTACCTTCTGACATCATTACATTGCGTCCATGAATGTCATGAGGATATAATCCGCGACTACGAGCATATTCTAAAGCGCGATCAATATCTTCGATTACCCGTGGAGGAATTTTTAAACCCTGATTCATACAGTCATACAGGGTTACTCCATAGAGTCTTTTTAAAACCAAAAAATTGTTTTCTGCATAAAAACAGGTCGAGAACTCAGAATGAAGACCCAAACGACGATACACTTCCAACTCTTCCGACCAACCCAAACGCCCAGGAGCATAAATTTTTACTACCAGATCTTCATACTCTGAATGGTAGAATACACCAGCATAGTTTCCTATTCCTAAAAGTTGCCATGGCTCTGGAACGTGATGCACTACAACAGGGTTATGAGGCTCGATACTTTCAAGCTGAAGATTAGGAAGTAGCTCTTGATGAATGCTTTCAATCATTCGCTTTAAATCTTCTTGATTCTGACACGATTTATAATCTGCAATGAATTCACCTGGATACAAAAATGTCATATGCTTTAGCTTGCTATAGCTTTATCATAGAATCGATACTTCTGGTTTCTATCTTAAAGGTTGAAAAGATTAATTGTGGATTGCTAATCAAACACCAACAGACAAATATTTCAATTTATCTATCCCAAGATAGAACTAATATACTGAGCTAGCTCGGCTAAATTATCTTCGCGATCGCAATAGGCTTCGGCTTGCTGTTGTTCCATGCCCAAATCTTTTAAGAAACCGACCATACAGTTATACATAGTAATTCGCGCCAAATCCTGCTCTTCACCGTCTGCATTTTGATATTGTAGGTATTCTTTAGCTCTCAATCCCAGTTCGCGATAGGTAGAATTAGCGATTAATTTTTTTAGCTGAGAAAAATCCATTGCATTATCTTGGACTTAATAGTCGAACAGGTGAATTAGGAGACTGATTGAGATTGAGCGAAAATCTTGTTCAAAAACTTTAAGGCGATCGCATAAGTAGGTTTGACTCCAGTTTGTCCTAAACTACCCGAAGCTAGAGTACCGTTGGTCATTAAAGGATTGTCCGAAGCGTAGTAGACGTAACGTAAAATTACGTTTTCGTTAATGCTTTTACGAATTTTGGCTGCTGCCTGAATTGCCTTTTGTAAGTGCGCTCCCTCCATTTCTAAACCGACAACGTTCCAAGAAGAGCTTCTAAAGTAGTCTAAAACGTCGGCGTTTTGTAGAGAAGTTCCCAAGACGGTTAACAAAGCCCCTTCGTGAACGGGAATGTCTAACCCTTGGAAATCCTGTCTACTCATGTCATTCTCAAAAGGATAGTTATCTGCCGTTCCCTCAAAAATATGCGCCGTCGGCAGCATTAAATCTCCCTTATTGCCAACCAAAGTTCCTGCTTTACCCATAATAGAAATAGAAACCAAATTCAGCTTTTTAGATTTTTCTTTGTAAGGCTTAAGCAACTCATCAAATAATTCAAAAGCTTGTTCGCCAAAAGCGTAATCCATTACCAAAATTACTGGTTGTTCTTCGATTAATAATGGCTTAAGCTGCAACTCAGGAGATAGTAAATCTCTGGGCAGCATGGCAGTATCAAAAATCTGTACGTGAATATTAGTTCCCGCCCGATCTTCGAGGTAATACATTCCGTGCTGTAGAGCAAATTCTAATACTTCTTGATTGAGATTGAGATTTTCGGGCAAGCTTAAATGGTGGGCAATTTCTTCTATAGATTCTTTACCTATCTGCTGCTTCAAGACGGGAAAGGCATAAAGACAATTAAGAATGCTGTGAAGATTGGCACTAATGATGTGTAGCGGACGTTGCCATAAATTACGCGACCAGAGAAACTTTTTGACATCGGTTGCCCACCTTTCTCCATGAATATGATTGCCAATGCGTTCTCTTAATGCCGAACTAAAAGTAATCTGGCGATCGCTCCCAATACGTGCAGCATAATCCTGACCGTGCTGCATCTCCTCGATTGCGACCCGACCCAGCCAATAAACTATTTGAAACAAACTATTGTTATGGGGTTCGCCCTGCCTAAACCGATGTTCTGCTTCCACCGTCTCTTCAAAAGTACGTCCCAAAAGAGTACTAGTATAAGAAATAGCCTGCTGTCTGACTTCTACCTCCTCGATAGCAAGATTTACGGTAGGCATTTCTAGAACGATCTTTTCTAACTTCAACCATTCTTGGGTAGGGCGACCTTCATTTAAAGCATGCGCCCTAATTTTATCAGCCTCAATGTAGATAAAAGTCAGATGGGTCAAAATATCATAAATTTCGCTACGTCCCCTAGTTACCTCAATTAACATCGTTTCTTCGTCGATGCGATAGCAGTTGCGACGGCGTTTGGCAGGAATGATCTTTTCAAATCCCGAATTGTTATAGCCTTCGGCTGCAATTAACCTGACAAAACGACATCTCTCAATTCCTTTGGGTAAACGAGCGGTCACATATGCCAATCCGTTTAATTCTACTTTTTCCGTATCTGCCATCGAACCGTATATTTCGGGCTGAAGGGTTAGCAAAGCCTCACTCAAAGCCGAACCCGAAACGCCACTAGGTTTGTAGTGACCCCGCACGAATAAATGGCGCATGATTACGTAAATGCGCTCGATCGCTGCTCTAGATTCTTGGGCGCGCGATCGCTCTGGAACTGATATAGTCATCGGTATTTAGGTTAACTTCAAGCCAGTTGTCGATCAAATAAAACTCAGTTTTAATTTAAAACAATTTGAGCGGGTGAGTTCAATTTAATGGCGATCTCTCTTAATATCTGTTAGTAACTAACATAAAACCATACTGTTTTAGGATGGCTTATGTCCCAAAGGTAAAAAAGATCGAGGCAGCTATGTGATAGCTTGACGCTTGTTGCCTTGTTTAACGATAGCAATCTCAACTGTGTTCTATCTTTGCTGACATTACTGCCATGATACTGCTGAAACGAGTATCGGAAGTATAGTTATTTGGCTCTTGAAGCGAGACTACCAAATAATAAGCGATTCGGATATCACGCCTGTGCTAAGCATCCCTTATTGCTGCTGTCTTCCGACCCTGACAAGGTTCGGGCGTTAATACTGCATGAGTCCGAATCACAAACTAGTATAGCATATTTGTTGTCCTTGCTGATTTGAAGTTTAAATTTGGCTAGTTGAAAATTAAACTCTAAGATTGGACTTTACCAAAGCGTCGCTCGCGCTGCTGATAGGTAGCTAAAGCTTTGTGAAACTCAACCCGATTAAAGTCTGGCCATAGGGTAGGAGTAACATAGATTTCTGCATAAGCCATTTGCCAAAGCAAGAAATTGCTGATTCGCATTTCGCCACTGGTGCGAATTAAAAGATCGGGATGGGGAATTCCCTGGGTATAAAGGTGCTGTTCAAATAGCTCTTCATCAATCTGAGCTGTTTTCAAGTATCCATGTTCTACTTTTGAGGCGATCGCCCGACAGGCTTGAATAATCTCATGTCGCCCCCCATAGTTAGTGGCAACGGTAAACTGAATCCCTTGGTTGTCTTGAGTATCTGCCATTGAGCGGTCTATTTCTTGACGTAGAGAGTCTGGCAAATCGAGCAAATTACCCACAAAACGAATTTTGACGTTTTCTTGTTTCATCTCCTGTAATTCACGTCGTAGTACCCGTTCAAACAAGGTCATTAAAAACTGTACTTCTGTACGTGGTCGTCCCCAGTTTTCCGTCGAAAAAGCATAGGCAGTCAAAGCAGGAATGCCCCAATCTTTACAGCAGCGCAACAAATCCTTAAGAGTATCTGCGCCCTTTTGATGACCGACAATACGGGGTTTACCTTGGTTTTTAGCCCAGCGACCATTACCATCCATAATTACCGCTACGTGTTTTGGCAGGCGGTTTTTGTCCAAATCAGCAGGTAGCTGTTGCAAAGTGACTGGCGGTTCTACGCTCATCTTTTAATCTGACTCGATAATGCTAATGTAAAAATACAGGCTAGGAAACAGAAATTGGACTTAATTTTTTTTGCGGGAATCTGAGGAGAACAAACGCAAAACTCGCTCTAGCAGAATTTTCCCCTGAAAACCAAGTTTGCGAGAAAGACGCACCGCATCTCGTTCGACTGTTGGAGCAAACCTAGCTTGTAACAGCTCTTTTAGTTTACTACTGGTTAGGGGTCTATTTAACGTTCCGCCCTCAGCCAATGAGATCGAGCCAGTTTCCTCGGAGACCACAATACACAAACATTTGTCTACCCGTTCGGTGATTCCCATAGCTGCGCGATGACGAGTTCCTAACTGACGGGAGGCGGTGCGCTCGGAAAGAGGAAGAATCGCTGCTGCTGCTAAGATCCTCGAACCACTGATTACAACCGCACCATCATGTAATAGAGTACTAGTCTGAAATATAGTTTGGATCAGTTCTTTAGAAACTTCCGCATTCAAATCGACCCCTACCGATACAAAATCTTCTTCTTCTAACGAGCCAGCTGTTTCCATCAACAGCAGCGCGCCAGTACGATTTTGAGACAGTTCTTTGACCGCTTCGACAATGCGATCGATCACGCTATCAGGCTGAGTTTTGGGTCTGCCCGAACCCTGAAACAGCTGTAGGACTTCCCCCCTACCAATCTGTTCGAGAAGACGACGAAATTGAGACTGAAAAATAACTGCCATTGCCACAGCAGAACCTAAAACCAACTTTTCTAATAAAAATTTGAGTAGCTGTAGCTCTAGTTGTCCGC
>JADEXJ010000254.1 GCA_015207195.1 Pleurocapsales cyanobacterium LEGE 10410 | reverse complement strand
ACAGATTTCTCGTAACAATTAAAATAAGTTCTACTTACTTGATAGAGAACCAGTCACAATCCCCTATTCATAATCACTTTAGCCATAACTCAACACATCAATTTTTCTTGGTGCAAGATCTGAGTTAACAAAAAGTTGGCATAGGCTCGACCAACTTGCGATCGCTCTCCTTGCTCTTCAAGGAATACTACATATAGATAATGAGTCAAAGGATATTGAGCGTTGCGTAATGCTTCCATGTTTAACTGATTGCGTTGCTGGGGACATCTCTCGGTTGGTACCAGCTGTCGATAAGGAGCAACCAAGTTGTTTCCCTGAAGACCGATCGGCAATGGTTTGACGCTGCATTGGGGAACAATTGCTGGTGTAGAGCCGTAATAGATACCGCCTGGATTATTTGCCAATTGACGAAGAGCTTGAGTAGTTGTAGATACCAACTCAACTCTTGAACTAAACTCTTGATTCTGGAGAACTCTAGCAGCAAAAAAATCCACCATTCCTCCAGTGCTGGGAGGGCGAGAATAAGGGGTAATTGTCAGATCTGGTCCCCCTAGTTGCTGCCAATTGGAAATTTGTCCCGTGTAGATTGCTTGAAGTTGAGCCAGGGTTAAACCAGAAATATTTAACTGCGGATGAACCACAACAGCAACACTATCTACGGCTACGGGGACTTGTTTTAGCTTTAAACCCTGTTGTTTGGCTCGTTGATATGTCTCTGAACTGAGGGGATGAGAAGACTGTACAAAAGCCAGCTGATTCTCAAGCAACATTTCAATTCCTGGATTAGAGCCTGGGGGAACTTGTGCTGGTTGCACATAGCGTAGCTTTAATTCTGGTCGTTCTAGTTGAATCAGGGGGTCTACGGCTAAACGCAGCGCAGCCCAGGCAGTGCTGCCACCATAATCAAAAACTCCTGTTGCGACATTTGGCACGCTGGCAAAGTCGGAAGCATTTTGAGCGTTACTGGCTTGAATACTGGACTGTCGGTATTGCCAAATTCCTCGAACAATAAGTCCTAGCGACCAGACTAAAGTAACTAAGCCTGCGATAGCTACACCTAAAATCGGCTTTACTTTTACGTGATTCTTATGGGAATTGTCCATGAAATTTGTCTAAAAAAGAGCGCGTCATCACACTATCAAAATTACAAATAAATAAACATTGAGCTATCGGAAGAATTTGTATTAAGCTATATGTAACTCATACTAAGTAATTATACGTAAATAGCTTTTTTTGTAGTCTTGTTCTCTGGTGTAGGGTGTTACCAAACAGCTTGATTTGACCTGATTAAAGATAATTACTGATTACTTGAGGTTTTCAACCATATAACCGATGACTCAATCTTTCGATGTGAAACCAAGCAATTATCAAAATTTAGCAGAGCTTTTAAAAGTTACGGTTGAAACAACCAGAAAAACCTTAAAATGCGATCGCGTCATGATTTATGATGCTAGCCAATTGCCTGAGGCGGAAGTAATAGCAGAGTCGGTCGATGCCCAATACACTTCAGTTGTTGGCAAAACAATTCAAGACCCTTTTTTAACAGGAGAATATTTAGAACTCTATTGTTACGGTCAGCCGATAGCTATAGATAATATTAACCAAGTAGAAACAAGCACCAGTGGTTCAACAGCATGGCTGAAGCTCAAGACACAAAGTTTGGCGATCGCCCCAATCACCGTAAACAGTAAGCTGTTGGCTTTTTTGGTTGCCCATCAATATTCTCAACCCCAATCTTGGCATTCCGAAGCCGTTGATTTTTTAACCAAAACAGCTAACCAAATTAGCTTTGCCCTTTCCAGTATTACAAAAGCTAACTCGTCTCAAAATCCTAACTCGATTAACCAAGAAAATAATCAGCCCAAACAGCCTCAGAGCGTGCAGAACAATCACAACGGTAAGGTTAATAAAATTCAATCTAGTGAGACGATGACTATCGAAAATATCAGCAGCACTTTGGCTGCGGTTAATGAAAAAATAGCGAGTGAACTAGGACAAGAAAACATCCTTAAAACGACAGTTGAAGAATTACGCCAACTGCTCAAATGCGATCGCGTGGTTGTTTATACTTTGAACCCAAAAAATTATGGCGTAATAGCAGCAGAATCGGTGGCTCCTAGATGGACTAGAGCTAAGGGCAGGACGATCGATGACCCTTGTTTGGCAGTCAGGTACATAGATGAATATCGCAATGGTCGAGTTCGCGCAATAGACGATATTCGCAGCGACAAAATCACTCCTTGTTATTTGGAACAGCTAGAAGAATTTGAAGTGAGGGCTAACTTAGTTGCGCCGATTGTCAAACAAGGTGAGCTATTTGGTTTGCTGATTGCCCACCAGTGTTCTGATGCCCGCAACTGGCAAAAACACGAAATCGACTGGATTAGAGAAATTGGTACTCAGGTGGGGCTATTGCTCGAATACAGCGAAATATTTGCCGAAACCGAGCGAGCAGAACGAGAATTACTAGATAACAAGGATAGTGAGTGGAACGAGCATTTTACCGATGCGATTCAGTATATTCGTCAGTCTCTAACTCAAGAAGATATTTTAAAAGCCAGCGTCAAAGAAGTACGGCGCGTTTTAGACTGCGATCGCGTAGTGGTATATAGTCTCAATCAACAGTTGCGCTATGGGGCGGTAATTGCCGAATCCGTAGCTCCTGGATACACCAGGGCTTTGAATAAGCAGATCGAAGACCCCTGTTTTGAACCCACCTATCGAGAAAAATATCGTAACGGTAGAGTTAGGGCGATCGATAATATCTATGAAGCCAGCATGACCAGATGTTATATCGAACAGCTAGAAGAATTAGAGGTCAAAGCTAATCTAGTTGCCCCGATTATCAACGAAGGTGAACTATTTGGTTTACTAGTCGCCCATCAGTGTTCTGCTCCCCGTCAGTGGCAACCGCCAGAGATTCGTTGGCTAGCTCAAATTGCCACCCAGGTTGGTTTTGCGCTTGATAATGCCAAGTTGTTAGCTGATGCCAAGCAGCTCCAACATCAGTTGGAACACGAAGCCAAACTAACTAAGTATTTTACCGATGCGGTTCGCTACATCAGAGAATCTCTAGACTGCGAAGATATTCTCGAAGTTAGTGTCGAAGAAGTACGGCGCGTTTTAGACTGCGATCGCGTAGTGGTATATAGTCTTAACCCAGAGCTGCGCTATGGGGCGGTAATTGCTGAATCTGTTGCCCCTGGATGGACGAGGGCTTTAAACCAACAGATTGACGATCCTTGTTTTGAACCAACTTATCGCGAAAAGTATCGTAACGGTAGGGTTCGAGCCTGGAGCAACATTTATCAGTCGGGAATGACTAAGTGTTATATCGAGCAGCTAGAAAAGCTAGAGGTCAAAGCCAACTTAGTCACGCCGATTATCAATGAAGGGCAACTATTTGGTCTACTAGTGGCACATCAATGTTCCGACTTTCGGGATTGGCAACAGCCAGAAATTCGCTGGGTAACTCAAATCGCCACCCAAGTAGGGTTTGCCCTCGATAATGCCAAGCTTTTGACTCATGCTAAACAACTGCGTCAGCAGGTAGAAGATGAAGGCAAGTGGACAGAATATTTTACCGATGCCATTCAGCACATCCGAGAATCCCTGAAAACCGAAGACATTTTAAAAGCCAGTGTCGCAGAAGTACGGCGCGTTTTAGACTGCGATCGCGTGGTGGTATATAGTCTCAACCGAGAGCTGCACTATGGGACAGTAATCGCTGAATCCGTCGCCCCTGGCTGGACAAGAGCTTTGAACAAACAGATAGATGACCCCTGTTTTGAACCTACCTATCGCGAACAGTATCGTAACGGTAGGGTTAGAGCCTGGAGCAACATTTATCAGTCGGGAATGAGCAAGTGCTATATCGAGCAGCTAGAAAAGCTAGAGGTCAAAGCTAATTTAGTCACGCCGATTATCAACGAAGGTAAACTATTTGGCTTACTGGTGGCACATCAGTGTGCCGACTTTCGGAATTGGCAACAGCCAGAAATTCGCTGGGTAGCTCAAATCGCCACCCAAGTAGGGTTTGCCCTCGACAATGCCAAGCTAGTCGAACAATTACAGCAGTCTACCGCGATAACCAATCAAATGTCTCATCAACGAGACGAGCAAACAGAAGCTCTCAAACACCAGGTGGTTGAAACCTTGGGAAAAAATGGCAATGCTTATCAGACTCTTTCCCAAGAAGCTATGCGTCAATCGGAAACCACCATTAATGTTCTCCATCAGATTCAGCAGGTTGCTGATTCATTTAACGGGATCGCCTTAAGTGTTCAACAGGTCAAATTTCAAGAACAACAAAATGACCTGGCAATACAAGATACTCAAGCAAGTTTGATTCATGCTGTAGACAATATCTCCAATATTCAACGTACAGTTCAAAATATCGCGGTGGGATTTGAGCGTCTCAGCAGTTCTTGCCAACAGCTTTCAGAAACGGTCAACACCATCAAAGATTTGAGCAAGCAAATAGTTCAGCAGTCTATGGGCATAACTAGGGCGGTAACTCGTAGCCAGATTGACCCCAGCAGCCAAAATACAATTGTCGATCTAGCTGATACGATTTTTTCTTTGATGCAGCAATTATTTGAGGCTTCGGTTCAGGTTGAGCCTTTGTTTACCAATATTAAAACCGAAGTCAAGCAGAACACAACTATCCTCGATTTGGGAACCCAGCAGCTAATTGGTGGAGTAGGTGAATTTCAAACAGTTCGTCAGAAGCTAGACAGGGTTGCTGTTTTGAACAACAAGATGAACGCTTTGGTTGAAAATATTTCTCAATCCGTAGAAAACCAGACCCAAAGTTCTACCTTTGCCAAAAATTCGGTTCAAGAAGTAGCGAGTATTGCCGAACGAATTTCCGAACAGTCTATAACCATAACTCAATCTTTTAATCAGTTGGTAGTATTGGTTCAAAGGCTTTAGAACGCGAGTCAGGAGTAATATCAAGTCGGATGAACAGTTAAAACGAAGGGATGAAGTAGCGAGTAGCCCTAAAGGACTCCCTAAAGGGATATATGCGGAGCCCTAAAGGACTAGCTTCGCGTCGCGGTATCCTTTAGGACACCTTCGGATATCGCTTCGCGTCGCAGTAGCGAGTTTTTTAGATAAGGTTTTAAGTACTTCGTGAATGCATATTTTATTTAAAGTAATTATCAGGACTTGATATAAAAGCTATTGCTGTTTTGTACTTTGACTGACCAGTGCTGCGATCGCTTCTGCCATAATGCTGAGCAAACGATATAGTCCGACTGCTGCAATTTCGGTTGGAAACTGGGAATTATCCAATAAACCATAGGCGGTAGCTTCAAATACTCCCAATCCTCCTGGTGCGCCTGGTACGATTAGCCCCAGCAACCAGGCGAAACTAAAGGCAGTAAATAACTGAGGAATTTGTTGCCAGGTTATAGACTGTAAGGCAGTAAAGGTTAAAATAAATCCCAATCCCCGAAAAAACACAAATCCTATTTCCCCCAAAAAAGGAATCAGAGGATACTCGTTCAATTCAATTGCTCTAGCTGCAACGGCATCGGTCTGCTTTTTACTACGGCTCAAACGGTGTAACAAAGCATTAAGAATGCGGGGATGTATCCCCAAAAGTACCACTATTAAGCCAGCTATTGGTAACCAGACTCCATAAATATTATCTAATCCGCTCAGTTGACTGCTCGATAAGCCGACTAGCAATGCTGCTGCTGCCATTAGCAATGGCTCTAATAAAACACTAAGAACTGCTGCCCCTCTCGAACCATTACGAGCTACGGCGGTTATTCTGCCGTAAAAATGCCAGATATTCCCTGGAGAATATTTAGCAATATTAGTAACCAAATAAACCCTGATGCCTTCTTTGACCCCCAAAGGCTGCTGGAAAATTGCCAAGATCCAGGTCCATACCCAACCAGCCCAAACGTGAGCGCAAATAGTGATCGTTAGGGCGATCGCCAAAAATAACCATCCTTCAGCATCAATTCTGACCGCTGCCACCTCACCAAAGCGATCGCTAACGGTTTTTATCAAGAACAACCATACCAGACCAAAAACAAACCAACGTAGATAAGGCTTAATCTTGGTAAGTATTTGTTTCATAAAACTTACTGTTATTTCAGTTTTGAGATAGATTCTATCATTACTTACTACTTAGGGATATGCAAGAAAATAAGATACCAATTAGGTGGGAATAATTGTGATATCCCATTTAGGTAAAGTTTCAGATCTTTGCCAGAAGGGTTGATAGTGCTTTAACTCTTGAGATAAAACTTTGACTCC
>JADEXJ010000253.1 GCA_015207195.1 Pleurocapsales cyanobacterium LEGE 10410 | reverse complement strand
ACAATTGCTGCTAATAAAAATGTAGAGATAATTTTAGTAAGATGTAGCTTTTTAATAAATTTAATCAGTCTGTTCATGCTGTTTAGATAATTGTTTAGCTGTGGTAAATTGTCGTTTTAAGCAAGGTATAAAAGTACCATCGAAGTACAAATGTCATGAAAATACCAGATAAATCTTGCCAACATTTACAATCTATCGGCATTGTTTCCAGGCTGCTTCTAACTAAAGTCGCATTATTGGCTTATCAAATTTTGTGGTAGAAATGTTGCAGTCCTGCACAAAACCAAAATATCAGTACAGACTATAAATTATAGAGAGGGTCTGAAAAAAAAAGCGATCGCATGAATAAAGATAATTTTGTTGTTGGTATTGGAGCTTCCGCTGGGGGATTAAAGGCTTTAGAAGAGTTTTTCAAGAATTTGCCAGCAGATAGTAATGCTGCGTTTATCGTGATTCAGCATCTGTCTCCAGATTTCAAGAGCCTGATGAAAGAACTGCTAGAACGTCGTACCCGTATGGCAGTACATCGGGCAGAGGAAGATATGGCAATTGAACCAAACAACGTTTATCTGATTCCTCCTGGTAAAAACCTCAGCATCAAATCGGGTAAGCTACATCTCAGCCAACAGCAAGCCAGAAAGATCCACGGGTCGATCACCTCGCCAATAAACATCTTTTTTCACTCTTTAGCTGAAAGCTACGGAGAACGAGCAATAGGGATCGTGCTGTCGGGGACGGGAAGCGATGGTACTCAGGGTCTAAAGACAATTAAAGAAGCAGGGGGCATGGTTCTTGTCCAAGACCCAGAGACGGCAGAATTCGACGGGATGCCAAATAACGCGATCGCTACGGGAATTGTAGATCGAGTGCTACCGCCAGTAGAGTTAGCCGAGTTGCTCTACGAGTTTTTAACCTCCCCTTTGGCTCCTGAAGCATTCGGACAAAGACACTCTTTTTTGATTAATTCTGATAAGCTACAAAAAATTGTCGAGATTTTAATTGAACATGAACACCTAGATTTTACTCAATACAAAAAAACCACCTTCAGCCGTCGGGTTCATCGTCGCTGCGTAATTACCCGTCGCCCTGATATTGAGGAGTATATCAACCTCTTAGAGACTTCTGCCGAAGAAAGAAGTACTCTCAACAACGAACTGCTGATCAACGTTACTCGTTTTTTCCGCGATCCAGTTGCTTGGTCTTATTTGGAGTCGGTCGCGATCGTACCTTTAATCGAACAAGCTGAATCGGGACAGGAATTAAGATTTTGGGTTACTGCCTGTTCTACAGGGGAAGAAGCCTATTCCCTGGCAATACTGATCGATGAAACCATGACTAAGCTGGGTAAAAAGCCCAAAATTAAGATCTTTGCTACGGATATCGACCGCCTGGCATTAGACAAAGCAGCCAAGGGTAGCTATTTAGATATTGAGAACGATCTCAGTCCAGAAAGGATAGAACAATACTTTATTTATCGCGAGGGAGAATATCGAGTAACGTCTCATCTACGAGAAATGATCATTTTTGCTCCCCACGATTTGACTAAAAATGCAGGGTTTACCCGAATGCACCTGGTTACCTGTCGCAATATGCTGATTTATCTCGAATCAGAACTACAGCAGCAGGTAATTCGCAATATTCATTTTTCTCTCAATACTAAAGGGATGCTGTTTTTGGGCAAAGCAGAAAATTTGGGCGATCTCGAAGATGAATTTATTACCTTAGAAAAAAAATGGAAACTATACCAAAAACGTCGAGATGTACGCCTGCCCCTATTTGTTAAGGGCTTATCTAACATGGGGCGGAGTTCTTTCCCCCAGTTTTCTTCCCGCACTGCCACAGCTCGCAACGAACCGATGCTGGAGGAAACCCTCAAAACTCTATTGCGCGATCGCCAGGGTTTATGTTTGATAGTCGATCCAGAACATCAATTACTCCACGTATACGGTGATTCTCAAGATCTTTTGGTCGTTCCCCAAGGCGAACTAACCAAAGAAGTCGTCCAGCTGGTTGCCCCTGGTTTAAAATTACCTCTCAACACTGCCTTACACCGCGCTAAAAAGGAAGACCGACCCGTTGTTTATACTGGTATCCGCTTAGATCCCGACCCAGAATCTCGTCAGGTCAACCTGAGGGTTACTTATCATCAGTCAAATAAGCTGGCAAAAGACTTTTTGATTATCACTATTGAAAATGAAGCCGAACCCCAAACACAACCAACAGAACATATTGATTTAGATAGTGAAGCTTCACAACGCATGATTCAGCTAGAACTAGAACTCAATCGAACCCGCCAAAACCTGCAAGAGGTAATTGAAGAGTTAGAAACCACCAACGAAGAACAACAGGCGACCAACGAGGAACTAACTGCTTCTAATGAAGAACTGCAAAGCACCAACGAAGAACTTCATTCAGTCAACGAAGAACTCCACACGGTAAATACCGAGTATCAGTCAAAAATCAAGCAGCTGGTCGAATTAAACAACGACATCGATAATTTGCTGCAAAGTACCGACATTGGCGTGATTTTTCTCGATAAAAACCTAAAAGTCCGCAAATTTACCAGTGCTGCCACTGCTGCGATCGCCTTGGTGGAATCCGATATTGGTCGCCCGATCACAGATTTAGCATACAACATCGACATTAGCGATCTCACCGAGCTAATCCAGGAGGTCATTACTACCGCAGAACCTTTAGAACGGAAAGTAAGCTTAGACGATAGCCAACAGCTAATGCGAATCAACCCCTATCTTGCCGAAAACAACGTTTTAGATGGGGTAGTATTAATCTTTGTCGATATCAGCGAGATTTCCCAGGTACAGGAGCAATTACAGCAGGCATATCGCAATCTGCAACAAGAAGTCAAACAACGGCAAAAAATCGAGCATTCTTTAAGAGAAAGCAAAGAACGCTTCCGCAGCCTGATTGAAACTAGTAGTGATTGGGTCTGGGAAATAGATGAAAATGGTAAATACACCTATGTCAGCCCTAAAATCAAAGACCTGTTAGGCTACGAACCAGAGGAGGTAATTGATCAAACTCCCTTCGATTTCATGACTCCAGCGGAAGCCCAACGGGTACGTACCTCGTTTGCCGAGATAGCCAAAAAACATCAACCCTTTGAGTGTCTGGTCAACCTCAATCAACATCGAGATGGACATCAGGTAATAATTGAAACCAGTGGCGTACCGATCTTTGACTTGGAAGGAAACTGGCGTGGTTATCGTGGTATCGACCGAGACGTAAGCGAACGAGAACAAAGTCAAAATTTAATTCAAAAGAATCTGGCTTTGCTACAGGCAGTTATTGATGCTACCCCCGACATAATTTTTGTTAAAGATTTAGAAGGATACTATATATGGGCGAATCAAGCTTGCGCCGAGACGTTTGACAAAACTATTGAAGAGATTATTGGTAAATCCGATCGCGATTTATTTCCCGAAGCCCTGGCAAAACGAATCGAAGGAGACGATCGTCGTATTCTTCAGTCTGGTCGAATTTCTACCTACGAAGAAACTGTTAAGATAGGCGATCGCCAAATTGATTATTTAACCACGAAAACCGTATATTATGACGAGAATGGAAACTCTCTGGGGATTGTCGGCATTGCCAGAGATATTAATAATTTCAAACAAGCCCAGGCAATTTTACATCAGGCAAATCTCGAATTAGAGCAAAGAGTCGAAGAGAGAACTTCGGAACTGGCAAATGCCAAAGAAGCTGCCGAAACTGCCAACAATGCCAAAAGTACTTTTATCGCTAACATGAGCCACGAATTACGTACTCCCCTCAACAGTATTCTTGGCTTTGCTCAAATTTTAATCCAACAGCCCGATCTCAGTACCGAGCAGCACGACCAGATTAATACTATTTACCAGTCAGGCAAACATCTTTTAACTTTAATCAACGATATTCTGCACCTGGCGAAAATAGAAGCAGGAAAGTTAGAGCTACAGGAAAAAGAAATCAACTTTTCTCGGTTTATCGAGCGAGTACTGGCTATCATCCGAGTTAGTGCCGAACAAAAGAATCTTTATCTGAACTATCAGCCTCTCAACCAACTGCCCACCGTGGTCTGTACTGATGAAACTCGTCTGCGTCAAGTATTGCTCAACCTTCTTAGCAATGCGGTCAAGTTTACCCAAACAGGAGGGGTTACCTTAAAAGTCGGCTATGTAGAAGACTTTGGGTCTCTTGGGGGAGATTCGCCAGCTGTCCCAAACACCATACGTTTCCAAATTGAAGATACGGGAATTGGCATTGACCGATCAAAACTGAAGAAAATATTTTTACCTTTTCAACAATCTTTTGGTCATAGTAACAACGAAGGAACGGGATTGGGCTTAACCATCAGCCAAAATATTATCCAAGAAATGGGAGGGAAAATTAAAGTAGAAAGTACCCCTGGACAAGGTAGTGTATTCTGGTTCGATTTTCCTCTAACTGTTGTAGAAACTCATTCCCCCGTCTACAGCTTGCCATCATCCAGCTTACCTATTGCCTTTGAAGGGACAGCCTTGAGAATCTTAATCGTAGACGATCATCAAGACAATCGCTCGGTATTAACTACCTTGTTTGAACCTTTAGGTTTTACTATTTGGGAAGCAGATCGTGGCGAATTGGGAATTGCTCTGGCAAAACAGCATCAGCCTGATGTCATTATTTTTGATTATCATCTACCCAAAATGAATGGCAAAGAAATGATCGCGCAGATCAAACCAGAACTAACAAGTACCTTGTTCATCGGTACTTTTGCTTTAAACCTTGCCGAAAGTGAGCGAGTTGGCGATGCCTTCTTACACAAGCCCATAAATCTTAAAAAAATGTTAAGCTTATTGGCAACTCATTTAAAAATTAAATGGGTATATCCTCAACAGCTTTATACATCTGAACCGCAAGAGTTCCCAGCAGTAAAGGATCTTGATGATATCGCCATGCCCTCCCCAGATCGACTAACTATGTTTTTGGCTTCAATCAGGCAGGGTAACATCGAACAACTCAGACAACGGGCAGAACAATTGAAGGTAAGCGAACCTCAATACGAGCAGTTTGCTAGCTACATAATAGATCTAGCCAATGATTTCCAGCTTAAAAAGCTGCGTCAGTTTATTCAGAATGCGATCGAGCCAACATGAATTCAAATAATTATTCGGGAAAAATTCTTATAGTTGATGACAATCCTGACAATTTGAAAGTCTTGTATACTTATCTCAGATCCGCAGGATTTGAGGTTTTAGTAGCGGAAGATGGTATTGCAGGGATTGAAGCGGTCAAAAATTCTCGACCAGAATTAATTCTATTGGATGTCATGATGCCCGAACTAGACGGTTTCGAGGTTTGCCGTCGTCTTAAGGCAGATTCTACCACGCAAAATATACCGATTATTTTTCTCACTGCCCTTTCCGAAACTATCAGTAAGTTAACTGGTTTTCAGGTAGGCGGGGTAGATTATATTACCCAACCCATTGAAAATGAAGAAGTAGTCGCTCGCGTCAGGACTCATTTGATTCTTGCCAAAACCCGTCAAAAGCTAGAACAGCAGAATCACCAGCTACAGACAGAAATTACTCATCGCCAACAAATCGAACAAGAACTAAAACAATCAAGACAATTACTCCAGCAAAACAACGACAACCTAGAACAAACCATAGCCGATCGCACTGCCGAACTCGCCACCTCAAATCAGGAATTGGAACATTTTGCCTACATAGCTTCCCACGATTTACGTCAACCGATCCGCAAAATAAAAATGTGTACGGAGTATTTAGTTGAAGACTATGGGCATTGCTTCGACCAAGAAGCAGAAAAATACATTGGCTACATTACCAAAAGTACCGATCGCCTATATCTATTAATCGACGATCTGCTGACGTATTCCAGGATCGGCAGAAAAGAAAAAAATCCCGTTCCCGTAGATCTAGAAACTGTCGTTAGCGAAACCATAGAAGACTTTAGTATCAATATCCAGGAAAAACAAGCAACCATTCACTACCAAGACTTACCCACGGTTGAAGCCAATCCCAGAGAAATCAGACAGCTATTTCAAAATCTGATCGGTAATAGTCTCAAGTTTTCGGGCGATCGCCCTCCAGAAATTGCGATCACGGCAAAACAGAAAGATCACGATTGGTTGATTACCTTAAAAGACAATGGCATTGGTAATCGTTCATATCCCCCTCCAAAAAAGCCAGGAAAAATTAGGACATGGCGATCGCTACCAATGTCCATAAATTAACTGCCAATAGGAAATGGTGGTGGAGCCAGACCTTGTCTTGCCAAAGCTAA
>JADEXJ010000036.1 GCA_015207195.1 Pleurocapsales cyanobacterium LEGE 10410 | reverse complement strand
GACATGATGTATTCGCGTTCAATCGAGCAAGCATTGATTGATGAGTTACGAGACTTGCACCAATCTTTTCTATACCCAAGGGCAAAATTCCACACAGAGCGACAGACATCAAGTGTGTTTTCAATACCCTCAATCTGCTCTGGAGTTGGTTCTAGTTTGTACTCGTAAGTCAAAGTAAGCATAGTTGTATTGTAGCCTACACAGCGCAATTATTTGTGTAGAATATGTAAAAAAAGGCTACAATGTTTGTGTTGTTGGTCATGATTCTAAGGGCGTAATCCTGGGGAAACCCCAGGATGTTGACCGCCCGCATCACCTCACCGCTAAATGCTACATCCTTGGCATTTTAGCGGGAGTCCTCTCATGACATTTAGATAGACTTAGACGATAGCCTTATAGAACAAGCTTTTGCTTTAACGGGATTGAGAACTAAAAAAGAACTAGTGAATTTTGCCTTGGCAGAATTAGTTAAAAGAGGGGAAAAAAAAGATTTACTAGATCTTGCTGGAGAGATTGAGTTTATTGAAGATTTCGATACAGATACAGTGAGAAGTAATCGATATGTGGTTGATTGATACTTCTGTTTGGATCGAGTTTACGGGACAAATCAAAAGCCAAAGCAGCTAGACTAAAAATCATTATCGGCGATCGCGATTATTATCTGCCTATTTTTACCAAAATGGAATTTTTGCAAGGATGTAAAAATGAAGCGGAGTGGAACAGGCTTAGTCTATATTTGGAAAATCAAAGCTATTTTGAGCCTGATTATAATTCGATCTGGGAAAATGCAGCCAGATTATATTTTGAATTGAGAAGAAAAGGAATTACTGTTCGCAGTAATATTGACTGTGCGATCGCTATTATTGCCATGGAAAATAATTTAACTCTTTGTCATCTGGATCGAGATTTTGAAGCAATTGCTAAACATACTGTTCTCAAACAACACAAGATTAGTTTGCCATAAACTATCTTTGCTGATGAAATTTATTGACAAAGTTTTTGTTCGCTTGGTTTGAGATTAGGATTAGTAGCTAGATAGTCAGACAGGCGATCGCATCCTTGAGTTAAAAGATGATCCAAGTCTAGATTCCACTGAAACAATCCCTGTTGTTCTTCCGCGCTAACCATAGATCGATCTTCCCTACCAAAAGCCAAGCTATTGATCTGGCTGGTGTGTCCCCGCAGGTTCTTAATTAATTCTCCTGTTTGAGGATGCCAAAGTTTAATCAGGCGATCGCCACTTCCTGTCGCTAACACTGTACCATTGGAATTAAAGCTGAGGGTAGTGATGCCGTCTTGATGTCCTATTAAAGTATGGGATAACTGGCTGGTTGTTCCCGCATCTTCTATTTGCCAAAGTTTTATTGTATTGTCCCAACTTCCAGAGGCTAGGGTTTTGCTGTCTGGAGTAAAAGCTAAGGAAGTAATAGCTAAATTGTGTGCATCGATAGTTTGTAATAGTTCTCCTGTAATATTCCACAGTTTGATCGTATTGTCATAACCAGCAGATGCAATTAACTGTCCATCTGGACTAACGGTAACAGCTTTAATACTATCGGTATGTCCAGTTAAAGTTTTAATCAATTCTGGCTTATTATCCAAACTCCACAGCTTGACTGTTGTATCTTCGCTACCAGTAACTAAAATTTGACTATCTGAACTAAAAGCAATAGTGTTGACTCCCTGTTCGTGTTTTAGGGTATCGATTAACTTGCCTGTTGACCTATCCCAAAGCTTGATGGTTTTATCCCAACTTGCAGAAGCCATCAATTGACCATCGGGACTATATTTAATTTGCGAAACAGTATCCTGATGTCCTGATAGAGTACGGATTAGTTCTGGTGTGCCATTAAGCTGATTGCGCCAAACTTTAATTTCGCCATCTGAACCCGCAGTAGCGAAGGTATTAGAGGTTGGGTTAGCTGCAACAGTGTAAATACTTTCATTATTTGTATAGCGAGCAAAGACTTGCCAAATTCTGACGGTTTTATCGACTCCAGTAGAAATTAATTTATAGCGATCGCTAAGCGTACCTTCATTCGAGGACAAGCCCGAAGGGTAATCGCTTGGTTGCTCTTGAATAAACTCAACATCCGTCACTTCTCCCGTATGCCCCTTTAAATTCTGTTGCAAAATACCATCCCGACTCCAAATATAAATACCCTCTAGGGTGGCGGTAGCGACTAACTTGCCATCGGGACTGATATTGACACTATTTACAGGTTCGGGGTGAGGATAGGTAACTAAAGAATTGCCAGAGGGCGATCGCAACTGCACCATTCCCTCATCATCTACAGCAACTAAATCAGCATCTTGGTTAGTAGCGATATTCTTTGGTTCTACATCGAGCGGATTATTAATTTGTCGCTTAGTGCCATCAAGATCGAAAGCCAGATTTACTTTGGTTGCTTTTTTTGGTAAAGTTTCTATTAAACTGCCGTCTTTTTGCCAAATTTTAACAGTGCGGTCATCACCAGCCGTGGCAAATAATTCACCATCATCACTCACGCTAACAGCATTGACTTTTTGACTGTGACCTTCAAGGCGATTTAGCTCTTGAGTACCGTAGATAGACTGTTGCAGGGTGGCGGTAGTTTTAGCTTTAGTTCCTTGCCAACTATCCCGACCGACTAAGGCTTGAGCCAAACGATTGAGCTGTTTTAGTTGTTTTCCTGCTTTGAGGCTGGTAGTCAGAGATTCCAACTGCCGATTAGATAATAGTTGTGCTTCGGCAACGGCATTCAAACCGTCTATATTTTCAATTCGCGTAATTAGCTGCTGGCGATAGGCAGTAACCCCAAAAGCAGAGGCAGCCAAACCCAAAATACCCAATGCCGTGGCGGTTAACCGTGCTTGGTGCAAGCGTCTGGTAGTTGCTTTTTGTTCGGCAACTCTGGCATCGATACAGGTGGCGACAAATTCTATAGCAGTGTCGGATAGCTCATCGGTGTATTTAGTATATATTTCTTCCGCCTCGGCTAAACGAATACCCCGCAACATAAAATCGGGCTGTCGTTCTTTTTGTAGCCATAATACTGCTGCTTGTTCGATCTGCCGTTGCGATCGCAATCTACTTCTATTTTCCTCAATCCACCAGCGTAAACTCGACCAATGCCGAATCAAAATTTCGTGAACGACTTCTACCGTCGCCTCTTGGTGCATTGCTGCTAAACATAGCCCATCACCCTCTGAGGAAATATTCGCCTCACGGCTTTGCCCAATGTTGCTAACATGATCTAAGTCAACTACCAATAGCTTGGCATCGGTTAGGATGCGGAGAGTTTGATTGACTTTCGCCTCTGGATATTTAGCTACCACCAGATCGGACTTGGTAATGCGTCGGCGAGTATCTTCTGTCCCTTCTCCTAACTGAGTTAGATTGAGAAAAATCCAGCGCACACAAGCCTGAGTTTCAGAATCAAGGCTGTCGTATACTGCCTGTGCCTGTCTTTCTAATGCGCCTTTAATTCCCCCCAACTGTTGATAGGCTTTGAGGGTTAATTTACCATTCTCCCGACGTTCCCATAGTTGTTGCAAAGCAAACTGTAACAGGGGCAAATTGCCTGCGGAACGATCTAAATCCTGGAGTAATAATTCTACTAAACCCGATTCAACTTCCAAGCCTACCTGTTCGGCAGGTTTAGCGATCGCACTACGATAATCCGCTGCTGTAAGATAGGGCGGTACTAAAACACTATTTGTCTGCAAAATGTCGGCTAATTCGGCTATTTCCAAACAAGAAGCCACAAAATCCGCTCTAATTGACAAAATAAATTTAAAGCGATCGCCCGCATATTTAATCGCACCCAAAATTAATTTTAGAAACTCCTGACGTTCACTCTCTCCTGCCAGGGTAAACAGTTCTTCAAACTGATCGACGATTAACAACACCATCGGTTCGGGGCGCGCCCGCAGCCAGTAAACGAACCCTTCTACCCCTTGATAGAGCAATCCCTCAACTTGCAGTGCTTCCTCGCCTTCAGAAATAACCAACGATTTTGCCAAAGCCCGAACGGGTTTACTCCCAGGACGAACATAACTGACGCACCAGCGATCGCTCTGGGGAATTTGTTTACCCTGTCTTAACTGGGCGATCAATCCCGCCTGGATCGCCGAAGATTTACCGCTACCAGAAGCACCAACCACTGCCAGACTAGATTGATGATTAATTTGGTTCAATAGCCTTTGAACTAAAGCTTCTCGACCATAAAAATATTCCGCACTATCGACCTTAAAAGCCTGTAAACCCATATAGGGACAGATCCCCAGATCTAAAACTGGCTGCCGATCTTCCTCGACTCCATTTTTAGCAGTCAGTATTTCTATTACCCCCTGAGTACCCGATAGCCAAACCTGGGGAATAATTTTTCCTGCTAAAGCAATCTGTAGCTGAGTAATCCAGGCTGCAATAGGTAATCCTCCTTTAGAATCAGCGTTTTGCAGGGTTTCTAATACTGCCTCTGTAAACTGCTGAGAATTAGCGACTGGGGCGTTAGCAGCAATCAAACACTGTCCACGTTCGGTTGATAGCTGCAAGTCTTCTACCCAATCTGTTAAAGAATTTTCTCCAGGACAGTCTAAAATAACTATTTGTCGAACGGCGCGAGAATCCCTGAGAACTTTTCTCAACCAAGAACGAGATAAACGCATCCCATCCTGTAAGACTAGCCAAGATTCCCCCGTATCGGTAGGCTCAATTTGCCCCCGTAAGTAGAGTAAAGCAGTAGTAATTTCTGGATCGCTAGTATTACCTTGAGAATTCAAACAAGTGGCGATCGCCTGTTTTACTCGTGACCAAGGTTCATTAGTCTGCGGAAAATATCTTAAATCAAACTTTCCCGCACTTTGTAACAATTTACTCAAAGCTAGGGTTGTCCGATTACCTTTCAAACCACCATCGATGACTAACGCCTGGCGGGGATTGACTTCTTGGCTACCGTACGACTTCCTAACTCCTAAAACAACTTTCCCAAATCCTTCGACAATCCGTTTAGGAGTCTGCAAAGGAAATTCGGCTTGTAGTTTGGTTTCTCCCTTACTGCTTTTTTGCTGATTGATTAAGCGAATCTGTTGATTGGTTTGATCGATATACTGTAGGGTTTGATGATAAACATATTGATATAAAGCATCCGCTTCGATTATTCCCTGACTATCGGCAGCTTCCCCTCGCAAACCCCGCATCAAATAATAGGTAAATACCCCGTGTCCCAATTCAGGAAACTCCCACGATTGTTGAGTGCGATCGCAGGACAACAAGGCATAAAAACCTTTACTTTCCGCAGCCTGGTGGCGCAAAACTTCCACTAATCGGGAACTAGGATTTGGCAGAGATATCTTCGATGTACCTAATAAAGTCATTCCCCCACTATGACAAGCATCTAGCCAGACTAACTGCTGAGTTGCTGCACAATTACTCAACTGTTTCAATAGGGGATTCAAGGGTATACCCGTAGTTAACAGTTGTTTAGTATCCGTATCCGCCAAACACAAGACTACCTGTTGCGTCTTGGGGTCGAGAATACCATGTCCTGAAAAATAAAACAGAATCGTATCTCCAGGACAAGCAGCACTAACAATATGTTGTATGCTTTGCCGAACTTCTGCTTGATGTGGATGCTGGCTGGCAAAATCGTGATGAATGATAACTTCCTTGTTTGAGAAGCTAGCCGTCGCCTCTTTTAATGCTGACCCCAAACCCTGACAGTCTACTGCCGAATACTGAAGCGAGGGTAAATTACGGCGATCGTAGTATTGATTGACTCCTACCAACAGAATCCAGAGTTTAGTTGGTGTAGATTGGGAAGTTGCTCTTTCACGGCGTTTAGCGCGAGGACACATCGCTTTTTTTGGCTTATTTTAAAAGTCAGTATATACCTTTAGGTTGAATTTCTCACGTTTATGCAGTATTGAAGTGCTTACTCACTCATTTGTAAAAAACCTACCCTTGTAAGATACTGTTACCGAAGCGCGAGCTATCTGCTGCAAATCTGACCAAACGGCTTTGCTTGACTTAGTATTTATGTATCTATTAAAGCAACCTTTCGATTAACTCTACCACGCCATCTCCGCAGTCTTGAGTCATTATCCAGTCAGAAGCTTCCTTCAGCAGGGGAAGGGCATTATTTACCGATACAGACAGACCGCATAACTGTAATAGAGGTAGATCGTTTTCCCCATCGCCAACTGCTACTACTTCATTTGGGGACAGGTTCAACTTGGCTAAAGCCTTTCTCAATCCCAGATCTTTATCAATCCCATTTGGCAACAGCATTACTGCTCCTTTGTTATAGCTAATTTGCCACGCCAGATTTAATTCTTTAACAACTTCAAGTACGGTCGCATCATGAGGAACCTCTGTAGCTATAATTCCCCGTCCAATTGAAAGCGGTTCTACTCGCTGTTGTAATGCCTTGATTAATGATTCGGGAGGAGGATCTCCTAGAAGCTTTTCTTCTCCAATAGTTGGGAAAGAAAGTAATGCTCCGTTCTCCGCCACGATACAGTCAAATGTTTTTGCCTCTGGAAATACATCGTAAAGATTGTCTAATCGTCTTCCAGTTACCATAATTAGCGATCGCCCTGAGCGTTGCCAACGTTGGAGTGCCAAATAAGTAGTATCGAAGACTTGTCCTGCGGTGGCAATCGTACCATCAAAATCGGTTGCTAATGCTCTATATGACATAATCTCAATCTAAAAAACCTTTATCAAACATAGTAGATCTAGTAGGGCTGATTGAAATTAAGAAGTTGTTTAAAAGAAATTAAAATTGTTTTTGGTCTGATATTTACTCACAAACATTTACAACACTAAAAGATTTTAATCAAAATGGCTGAAATTTTTGGTACCACAGAAAACGATTTACTTTTTGGCACACCCGAAGATGATGTAATTAATGCCCTAGCGGGTAATGACGACGTAGTTAGCGCGGGAGCTGGTAACGATACGGTCTATGGTGGTCGAGGCGAAGAAAACATTTTTGGTGCAGAGGGTAATGACCATCTCTTTGGCAATGCTGGAACCGACTATATTCGGGGCTGGTTGGGCGATGACTGGCTTGATGGCGGTACGGGAACCGACGTTTTGATTGGCGAGGAAGGTAATGATACGGTTTATGGTGGTCGAGGCAACGATCTGATCTTCGGCGATATCGACGATGTGACTGGCATAGGAGACGATCTGCTCTTTGGTGGTGCGGGAGACGACAAAGTTACTGGTGGTCAGGGTAATGACACAGTTTATGGAGGAAAAGACCAAGATATTCTCAGTGGTAGTGTCGGAGACGATTTGGTTCGTGGTGGGAAAAACGACGACTTGGTTTTTGGTGCTGCGGGAGATGATTTAGTTTATGGCGATCGCGGTGATGACGAAGTAATTGGTAGTTCTGGCAATGATTCGGTCTATGGTGGCAAAGGCTCGGATACCCTGACTGGAGCGAGTTCTTTTAGTCCTCAGGCTGGGTTGGGAGAAATCGACATTTTGACAGGGGGTAAAGATAGTGATGTTTTTGTCTTAGGACAAATATCGCCCATCGGTACACCGACCATCTTTTATAACGATGGTGATGTCAGTACTGCTGGAACTGATGACTATGCCTTGATTAGTGACTTTGACCCTGAGGGAGAAGATACGATCCAGCTAGCAGGAGAGAGCAACAACTATTCTTTAGGTGCATCTCCCGATGATTTACCTTCTGGAACAGGAATCTATCTCAATGATGGCACGTCTGCCGAACTAATTGCGATCGTCGCAGATGTCGCTCCAGATACCCTTGATTTAGCTAACCTAGAGCAATTTGTGTTTGAAGTTTAAAATTATCGAGCTAACGACACTACTTTTTCTGAAGCAGACGAGACATATTTTGTTTCAACGGACGAAGCTTCCTTTTTAGCCGTTTTAAGTTTAAGGTTATTTGCTTTTGTCGGTAGTTAATTTCAGCAAAGTTTCTGCCGTTGGGGTAAACTAACCTCCGTGTCTCTGTACATATTACAGGCTTATTGCTATATTTGGCGATTTCTAGAGCTTGCTTGAGCTTGCTCTCGATAAAAATCTTACTTTTGGTCTGCCGATATATTTTAGACTTAAAATGAGCATGGCATTTTAATGCCTCTTGTGTTGGCGAATCGGGTAGATCTAACATCAGCAATTCGCCATATTTTATTCCCTGTTTCTCTAACCATCTTTCAGTTTGCGGGCGGTACTTTTCCAAACGAGAGGTAACCAAACAACCAACTGGAAAGCTTGGTATAAATAGTGGTTTAGCGTTTTCTAAAAATTCAAGATAGTTTGAGCCATTATCGTTCTCGCGAGCGGTAGGATTTTCGCAAAGTACGCCATCGATCTCGATACAGGCTCTTTTTAAAGTTTTGTGGTGCATAAAGTTCCACTCGAACATTCTGGGAACAGGACAAATATCAAAATAAATATCCACCAGATCGCTCACATCTACATCTACATCTAGATCTACATAGACCGCAGCATAGACAATTTCTTGAGAAATATTTGCTTCCTCAATTTTTTGCTTTGCCGTGGCGATCGTTGTACCAGTCCTTAGGCTATCGTCAATTACTAATACTTTGCGACAATCACCTACTGTCGCTTTTTGTTTGGCATGAGTGCGAGTTCTACCTTTACCGAGCATTCGTCCAGCAATCAATCCATCTAGGTCTGTCAGCGGTAAATTTAGATGTAGAGCCAAAATATTAGCAGGAATCAAGCCACTACGAGGAATACCGACAATCAAGTCTACATCTCGCGGAATCAAGCTAAGTTTTTTTGCTAAGACAGAACTCATATGGTCATAAGTGCGAAAATTCATCATGGCTTTTCTTCTATGCTGCAACGCTGAATTCCTTGCAGTCGGCAAAAAGATTACAGTTATAGATTCTTGACCAGGTTCTAAATTCGCTGTTTAAATTTTTTTTTATCAATGTTAGTAGATTGAAATCAATCATTTTGACCGTTTTAACAAATAGCTCTATTCAAATTTTTTTTACTAGATTTGGTTGAGTTATCTAACTTCAAGCTGTTAATACTTGTATGTAATTGCAGATAACACAAACAATATTTGACATAATAGCAGTAAATTAACAAAACATTAAGAATTAAATAAATTTAGATTATCAAGTCGGAGAAGGCGAGTCAGCTGAATGTCGAACAAGACTATCAACGGTCACAAGTCTACCTTTGTCAGCTAATCTCTACCCCATCACTTCATAGCTCACTTGGGATATTTGAACTAATGAGCTATACTGCAAACATGTATCAACGTTAGGAGCATCTTTTGCGCAGATCGAGAAATAGATTTATCAAACCGTTACAACAACAAGACAAGCACAGAATCAACGAAAAAATTCAAGCCCCACAGGTTAGAGTCATAGATGATAATGGGGAACAAGTAGGCATCCAACCTCTACAGCAAGCATTGTCCTTGGCACAAGAAAGCCAACTAGATTTAGTAGAAATTGCCCCTCAAGCCGAACCTCCAGTCTGCAAATTAATCGATTACGGCAAATATAAATATCAACTGCAAAAGAAAGAGTCGGAAGCGAAGAAAAAACAAACCGATAATGCAGTTAAAGAATTAAAGATTGGCTATCGTACTGACGTTGGCGATCTCAAGACTAAAATGCGACACGCTCGTAATTTTCTATCTGACGGTAACAGAGTCAAGCTATCGATGAGATTTAGAGGACGAGAAAAAGCATTTGTCGATTTGGGCAAGGAAAAGTTAGAACAAATTGTCGAACAACTTTCTGATGTTGCTAATATTTATGAGCGCAACCTCAGAAGTAGAAGCCAAGTATATATCACTCTGACTCCAGACTAATTGGATTTAACAGGATTTAAGAAGCGGTCTACAGTGCTTTTCCCTAAAGGATTAGCTCCTACGTCCTAAAGGATATATGTTTCCCTAATCCTAAAGGATATATATTTACGGTATCCCGTAGGGACCGCTCCGTTTATCCTCCTCCGAGGAGGGCATATCGCGTCACACATGAGTAGACCACGATAATAAATATAAATTTAAAACAAGCTAAGAGTGCAGGGCGATCGCGCAGTTCGCTGTCTTCGCCCATTTATATATCATCCTCAATAAAGTATTGGTATCCGAATTAACATTGCTCAAAAAATGGTTCGTGTCAGTCTTGTAACGTTAGAGAAGTAAATTGGAGATAGGTGGTAATAGGAATTCCCCAGCTAGAATTAATCATAGTCTCCAGCATTTCAGGCGATGGTTCGCTACCATCCTCAAAAATATATACGCCAAAATCGGGATCGCGATATTTTCCTCTACCGTGAACTCCAATCAAAAAACCTTTAGTGTTAAAAATAGGTCCTCCACTCATACCGATTTCCGTATCATTGGTATATCCTAAGTGATAGCCATCAGATAATGATTTTGGCAGAATCAAAGATACTTCTCCTTGAGTTAATCGAAATGCTTCAATTCCCTGGGAAATAGTATTTACGGAACTATCATTTTGTTCGTAGAGAGGAAAACCTGCTGCATAAACTTTTTCTCCTACTTCTGGATTTTTAGTAGCTACATTAGCTACTTGATGAGAATCGAAGCTGGTGAACTGAACAATAGCTAGATCGAGATTCCCTACTTGCTGTGGAGGTTGTAATAGTTGATATGTTTGACCGTCAGCAGTCATGATTTGAAGCACACTATCGGTTTCTACCACGTGCCAGTTGGTCAGGACAGTATATACATCTCCTTCACGATAGATGATTACGCCTGTACCAGCAGCACGATCTCGAATAATTCTAACGGTGCTAGACCGCGCTAATTGATAAATATCTTGGCTATAAGTATCGTCAGGGAGAACGTAACTAGGTACTGCTTGGGTTGGTGTAGGTGGTTTTTGCCACAAGCTACCACCAAGAATTATGCCAGCCAATAGTATTTTAAATCTCCAGCCAGAGTTATCTAAGAAAAACAAGACTACTTTGTTAAGAATTTTTCGTTTCATACTGACTTCGGCGAATTTTCATTCTGTTCGACCGCAACACTTGCTTATAATTCTCTGTGGTTATGAGGGGCTGCCTGTTCTGGAGCAGCTTGTTTGATTGTTGTAGGTTCGGCTTGTGTCGCCGAAGTCTGATTTTAAGTAGGGTTGGGACACTGAGCGAGACTGGGTAAAGCGATCGATGTCAAACAGTTTACCATTGCCAGACCAACCAGACTTGTATTGATTATTAAATTAAATGAAATCAAAAAATTTCAATTGTAAGACGCATTTTTGAATTTTTGCCAATAGAACTCCTTTTATTTGGTACATCTTTTGGTTTACACTGCAATTTTAATCATTTACTTCTAAATATTGATGAGAACAGCATCTAAATATTGGAATTTAGTCAGACTTGACAGTTCGGGAAAGATTAAAATAACGGAAATAAGTCAGGCAAAAAATTTTTTTCAAGAGCAATTTCCCTGTACCAGCGACGATGAAAACGTCACGGATGTTTCAATTCAAAGCGATTTAATGGTGGCAAAGAACAGCTACCAAGAGACAGGCATCAAAGCAGAAAGATGTTTGCGTTGCTTTATCTCCCATCAGATTAGACAAGTCTGCATTCAATTAGATATGCAGTTTGGTAGAGAACATGGCTTTAGTCGTAACGACCTTTTTATTTACACTCTTAACGATACTTTAGACGATCGCCATTCTGTAAGACATTCTTCAGCAACTAAGAGTAGATATAAGCCTTTAGCGGTAGAAATTCTAGAGACTTTCGAGCCGAAAAAAGCCAATCTTGCCACTTGGACTTCCAGGTACGTTAAGCAAAATCGCGAACTCCAGCGTTTTTTATTGGAGCAGGGAGTTTATTTTATCAGCAACTGGGCAATCTTGAACGATACTAACACCAAGCAGGTTGCCCGAATCCTGTCGGAGTTTCATAACCTGACACCGACGGAGATCGAACAAGCTCAAATATTACTTGCTGGTTATCATGCGGTATATCGTCGCGATCGCCTCAAGAATCGCCAGGGAAAGGGGGGCAAGTGTCAAACACCTACCGCCGAACAGTTAACTAGAATTTCCGCCCTAATCGAGCAACAGGATTTAGTTTTATCGCCATCACAAACCCTGTCACGGCTAGAGCTTTTAGCCGAACAGCTTCGAGAGTATCGGATTCAGGTTCGGGGAGGCAGAATGAAACAAGAGTCTTTGGACAATGCAGCGAAAAATACGGAAGGGATGCAGGCTGCGGTGGTGAGTAATGAAGCAGATGATAGTGAAGAGCGTAGCAGTTTTCTCCAGTCTTACCAACAACAGTTTCAACAAAGCTTAGATAGCTCGATCGAGGAGGTGATTACCACTCGCTTGAGGAAGTTTAAGGGTAAAAAAGCAGCCAAAGCACCGCAGTTTACCACCGCCCTAGAATTATTTCACTGTCAAGGAGAATCGATGAGTGCGATCGCGCCAAAAATTGATTTACAGGCGCAGTATCAGGTAACACGGTTGCTCAAGCTAAAAGAACTAAGAGCAGACATTCGCCACAGTATGTTGCGATCGATGCGCAACTGGACGTTGACTCAGATAAAATTGAGCGATTTTGAATCATTAAAACAAAGAGAGCAAGAGATCGAGAAGGCTTTGGGAGAGCAAATAGATCTGGTGCTGGATGAAGCAGAAAAAGAAGTTAGCATTGCCGATAGCACCCAAAGTATTTTAGCCCAGCGGATTTGCGCTTATCTCGACCGTTACCATTAATACCATTAATCAAACTTATTTTTGTTGCATACCCCGACAGCTTTGAGAACTAAGAATCTACAAGCTGAGTTGAACTAATTAAAAAAACTATTATGACTAACTATAATCTGGCACTAGAATTTGAATCATTCTTGGAAACGGGGATCGAGCTATCTTCCGCACAGGTAGATCGTGCCGTCGAACTGAGCGATCGCCTGCTCGATTCCGAACGGCAATGGCAGACATACCTCAACGCTCTGGCTTTGTTTGGTTTTGAAACCTGGTTGGCGGAAAGAGATGATTCTTTAGTGATTGATGATGCCAACTGCTCGGTGATGCAGCCGAGCTATGCTAACTATATTGATGGAGTTTTTAATCTAACCGTCGGTGAATACAAGATCTGTTTGTTAACTAATGGTGTAGTGTTTGATGAGGCGATCGCGATTGACCGTGCCGTAATCGATCTTCCAGAATATGCCTCACATTTTTATGTTTTGGTCAATGTGGTAGAAGAACAAGCCGAAGTCAGTATCGAGCGTTTTATTAGCTATGAAGAAATTATTAGACGCAAACAAACCGTTAATCTGACTGCCGATGCAGACTGGACTTATCAAATACCTTGGGTTTGGTTTAACACCCCACCTGACGATCTATTGTTGTGTCTAAGATGTTTGTCGCCGAGCGTTATCCCCATCCCTGCGACGACAACAGCAGCCGATAATATCCTCAGCCAGCTAGAACCTTTAATTCCTCGGTTACAGTCTGGTGCAGCTCTACAGGAAGTATTAAATTGGTCGCAAGCAGCCCCAATTCTCAGCAACCCCGAGCTACTCGACTGGCTTTATGAGCTACAGACAACTCAACCGACTCCGAGAACCGCTTTGGCAGGATTGCGCGATCGCCTCAACACCGCTGTTGCTGAAGTTACTCAAAGTGCAATTAACGTCAAATCTTGGTTATCTAACGAATTAGACGAACTGGCACAGAATCTTGCCTGGACGCTGTTACCCGCCCCTGCACTTGCTCCGAGTGGTCTACGGGATCTACAGGTTGTGAGCCGAGAAACTCCTGCTGAAGAATTTGAAGCAATTATCACTCAGCTAAGAGACAGCGGTGAAGAGATTCCCGAAACTGCTCGTGGAGCCTGTCAGGACTTTAATCTGGCTAACCACGAACTACGCTTGTTTGCAGTTACTTGGGAGATTGAAGAAACCCCAGGAACGCCCGAATGGACTCTGCTGCTGGTGTTGGGTGCCAAACCAAATAATTATCTACCCCAAGGGTTAAAGTTGGAATTAGCCGAAGGTGATACGGTGCTAGATGACAGGCTGGTTGCCGAAGACACGGCAGACTCTTATATTTACATTCAGGCAATTGGCGAACTAGAAGAACAGTTTAGCGTCAGGGTTATTTTGACCGATGGTACGACTTTTACATTCCCCAGTTTTGCTTTTAATTAATAAGGAATTGACCAGAAATAAAGCTAAAAGCTAAAAGCTTCAAACTATTAATTGTTCGCAATGAAATTCCAGCTAGAAATCCAGCGAATAGAGCGTACCTGTCTTTTTAAACTAACCTGGGGCAAAGGACAGCAAACCTCAACGATTTTGCCCTATCCCGATACACTATCTCAGCTATATCAGACATGGCGTAACGCCTATTTAAACTTCTATAAAACGGCACTTAGAGCCAGAGTACGCCAACCCAAAAACGATCGCGGTGAAATCAGTCTGCGGAAAGATTGGCATCGCCAGTTAGTCCAGGCAGAAGCTCAGTTGTTGCTAGAATTTCACCGTTGGCTACGACGAGCAGAACTATACGAAATTAGGGCGAAAATTGCCAGTGAAGGCAGCCCAGAACGCACCAAAATTAGTTTGTTTCTAACCTGTAGTGGGGAACTAGAAAGACTGCCCTGGGAAACCTGGGAACTGGGGGCAGAATTTGGTCGTGAGGTAGCGATCGCTCGTAGCCCGCGTCATATTACTAACCCCAACAATACTTCCAGACGCTCTGGCAAACCCCGTATTTTGGCGATCTTGGGCGACGATACGGGACTGGACTTAAAGGGCGATCGCGATTCGCTTAACTTTCTCCAGCAGGTAGCCGAAATAGTAATAGTTACCTGGCAACCCCAGCAGCCAGCAGCGTCAATCAAACGGCAGATTCAAACAGCACTGAGCGATCCTCAAGGCTGGTCAGTCTTGTTTTTTGCAGGACACAGCAACGAAACGGCGATTACGGGAGGTGAACTGGCGATCGCGCCGAAAATTGCTCTTTCAATCGGCGAAATTGCCAAGCAGTTAAAGATTGCCCTAACTAATGGCTTGCAGTTTGCTTTATTTAATTCCTGTAGTGGTTTGAGTATTGCCAACTCCTTAATCGATTTGGGGTTAAACCAAGTGGCGGTAATGCGAGAGCCGATCCACAATCAGGTGGCTCAAGTCTTTCTGATTCAGTTTCTCCAGGCTCTGGCAAACCATCAAAACGTGCAGCAGGCTTTGACCAGTGCCGAGCAACATCTCAAACAAGAGCAGAACTTAACCTATCCTTCGGCTTATTTAGTTCCTTCCCTGTTTTGTCATCCCGAAGCCAAGCTATTTCGGATCGAACCTTGGGGCTGGAAGCAACGGGTCAAAAAATGGTTGCCTACCCGCACCGAGGCGATGATCGCCAGCACTCTCTGTCTGTTGAGTATTTTCCCTCCGCTACAGAATTATCTATTAGATAAGCGAACCCTGGCACAGGCGATTTATCGAGATGTAACGGGACAGATCCCGACGACCAAAGCTCCAGTAACCATAGTACACATCGACGAACAGTCATTGACCAAAGCGGGAATCGAACGCCCCGTACCCATGAATCGCCGTTATCTAGCAAGCCTAATCGATCGCCTGGTGGCTGCGGATGCCAAAATTATTGGCATCGACTATCTATTGGATCGCCCTCAACCCAACAACGACTCAATACTAGCTCGTTCGGTGCAAGATGCCGTCGCGCAAAATCAAACCTGGTTTATTTTTGGTGCAGTCAAACAACTAGACGGAACGGAACTGGGAGTCACCCCCCAAACGGGCATCGCCAGCCCCAACTGGACTTTGCAGGGATATACCACCGACAGTTTACCCCATCTGTATCTAAGTCTACCGTCGTCGGAGAATTGCGATCGCGCCTGTCCTTTTGCCTATTTGTTGGCAGCAACTCAAGCGGTTGCTCAAGATTCAGCTTTCCCATCGCCTCAAATTAAAAGTCAAGCTAATTTACGTAACTCCCTGTATGCCTATCTCAAAGATCGTCCCCAATACGAATTTTTTAGGCAAACCAAACTTTCTCCTCTAACCAAAGTGGTGCAGTATCTCGGTCAACAGTGGCTGCGTCCGATTGAAGATTTTTCCCTACCGCCCAATCTGGTGTACAACCGTCTACCTGCCTGGCAGCTTTTATCAGGCGATCAAGCCGATTTTAGTCAGCAGATAATCATTATTGGTTCGGGGGGATATAGCGAAGCAGGATTGACTCAGGGGTCCGATAATTTTGCGACTCCTTCGGCGGTTGGTTATTGGCAGCCCGAAAGACGGCTAGACCTTAATGGGACACCCTTCACAGGCTCCGAGTTTTTGGCATACATGACACATCATTTTTTAGAGCGTCGTCTAGTCATACCAATTCCCGAACTAGGAATGGTATTGACTGCCCTATTGATTGCCAAGGGAATTAAACTCGGTTTGGCAAAACGAACTATTAAGCCTCGCTCGATCTTAATGCTGATGCTGGGTACTACAATTATTTATGGTTTAGTAGGACTACAACTATATATTTCTGGAGCTATTTTAATTCCCTGGCTGCTGCCATCCGTAGCTATTTGGGCTTACATACTACCGTCAATTAACAAAAATCATGCGTAATTCAAATCTGTTTAAGCTATTGCTTAGTTCTGCTTTAATCACATGCTGCGTTTTCCCACTGGCAGTTAACGCTCGAGAAATCAGAGCGACTGCCCCAGAGCGCAAGTCTAGTTCGCTCCTCGAAAGAATTGTCAGTCTGTTCAAATCTCCCGAAAATAGCCTAATTACCAGGGGAGAAGTCTGTTTTGTATCTCCAGGCAATCTAGGCGAACAAACTGTTTGGAGCGATCGCCCGTCGTTCATTATGTACGGTACTATACCTCAAGCAAAAATTGATTTATATAGCTCCCCTGCCAACTACAATTACGAACAAGACGGAGAGCTAATCTGGACAGAAACCATCTCGCCCAATACCACAACTCTCGCCTATGCAGGAGAACAATTACAGCCAGGATTTGTTTACGACTGGGTATTTAGTAAAGCAGACAAAACCTACGAACCCATCACCTTTAAGTTGATGGAACAGACAGAACGTGAAGCGATCGCCACCGAATTAACCGCTATCGAAACCCAGCTACAGGGAGAAAATGCCACCGCCGAAGCTCTGGCGATCGCCAAAGCAGATTATTTTATCAATCGACAACTGTGGTCCGATGCTCTCCAACAACTACAGTCAGTCGAAAATCCTTCGCCCTCTCTAAGCAATAAAGTAGCAGACATCAAGCAGTATCTCTGCACCAAGAATAATGCCTAATTGACGGTGCATCATCATGAGATGGTTTGGGCTGACTTAGAGACTTAGGAACTGATTAATCTTTGCTTTGACAAATGCATACCTCACCTCATCTCAGAAATAGGTTACTACAACAGCAAACAAAACCGCTCTAATAGGAAGAACGACCATGAAAAACCTTTTCAATTTTAAAACCACCAACAAGAAAGTCTTATTTGGTGTCTTGGGAATTATGGCGATCGCTAGCTTCTCTAACACTAACAATACAGAATATGGTAATCCAGTAACTCAAACTCCTGCATATTCTTCATATCCTTCCAGTCAAACTTTTCCTACTTATCCTACAGCTGGAACTACAGCCTATCCGACTCAAAATTATGGTTTGAGTTATGAGGCTTATCAAGAAAGAATCAATGATATGGATGGAAGACACCAGCAAAATCTCGACCTGATTTGGGGCAACTAATTCTGCATACCCCAATCTTCTCCAGCAATAAATAACTACAATTAACAACTACCAACCAATACGAATCATGAAATCAATCAAAACTACAGCAATCCTAACTCTAGTATCTTTAGGCGCGATCGCATCAGGTGTTAAACCAGCTTCGGCTCAAACAGGAATCAATCCCCATACTGGCGAAGTCTACGATACCTCGCACTGCTTGCTATATAACAATGCTTATGTCGATAGCTATGGCAACGTTACCTGTAGTATGAGTCCTTCTGGTTCATCTGGTTACTATTATCATCAGGGAGGTAACAGACAAACGCAACTAGATCAATAACAATAATTTTATCGTATCTGAGTCTAGCCAATTTATTGCTTCATGTTCTACCAGGGCATGAAGTTTTTTTGATGTTTGCGTTCCCAGCCCAATAAGAAGCAGTTCTTCTGATGACTAACGACAAAAGACAAATAAAATGACGTTCGTAACCCCCACCTCTCCATTCCCAAATAAGATTGCTCTATAGTTTTGCATACCTATATTTTCCTCAGAACTATTAGTCTACAGAACAGAAATAGGAACATATTGAGGTAAATTATGAAATTTGTTGATGCCCAAGCTTTCATTACATCTTTAATGACACTATCTGCTGTATTAGTTTCCGCTCCCAGCAATGCCCAATTTACTCCCGAACTTTGCTCGGCTACCCCAGATTTAGACTATGCGATCGCTATCGAGCAGGATCGCAATTTGGCTACCCCTTGTATTCAGGATGCAATCAAAACTATCTACAATCCTCATTCAACCTGGCAACCTGATTTGTAAGCTATTGAAGGCACGCTGGAAATCTGCATAACCATTGCCTCTTGAGAACTAAATAGGTTATAGATACGAGAGGACAAGATTATGGAAATTAAATGGAACAAATTAATCGCCAATATTGCAGTTTGGACAGTTGCTGAAATAACGCTAAACGCAATCGGACTCGACACCATAGCCGATTACAGCGAGTTTCTAACCAGTAAGCATCAGACGATTGTAATCGAACAAGCGATCGCGCATCAATAAGTCACAGATTACTCCGCCTTAAAAAGACGGAGCCTGCTGTGACCGTTGGTCATTCCAGCTTGAATCTTGAATTATCAGTACATACAGAAAATTTAAAATTTTTTACTCAACAGAGCATATTTTTAATCCAATTAATAATAACTACTGCTGCAATTTGTGAAGTGATATTAACATTCGGTGGAAGAAAATCTAAAGTTCTATATTAAGCGATTCTGCTTTTTGTACTCTTTAGAAGTGACAATCAGATTTATAAACAAATTCCCAAACAGGGTTGAGTGTCTTATTGCAGATTGTTTCTTTAAAAAAACAGCTGTCAATGGTGTAGCTCTGTTGTTGGTTTCGTCGGTAATTTGCTTTTAAACGTGTTTTTTAATTAATACTCAATTTTTTGATGAGGAGCTATGACAAGTACAATCCAAGACATAACTAAACTTCCCTTCAATTTTGATACTACTCTCTATCAGCCTGAAAATTCTTATTGGATGGCTATATTTTCTAATCTTGTCTACCTAACCATAGGAGATCGAACTGGAGAAAAAGACTTCACTCCAGACGAAGATACCATACTATCAAAACTAAAAGCTTTAGATTCTGAATTTTTGGCAGTTGAAGGTTTTAGCTTCAAAAGTTCTCAAGGTATTGTTATTCAGCACAAAAATTATGTAGTCGCTGTGTTTCGGGGAACTGATGAATTAGTTGATTGGCTAGATAACGTCAAAGCTTTTCCCATTAAAGGTCCACTTGGTAATGTTCATTCTGGATTTTATAATGCTCTACTCGACATTTGGGTAAGACAGGGGATGTGGGACAGTATTCAGCAATTGAGAGAAAGAGGTTCGGAGTTCGATGATAGTGAACTACCTGTATGGCTCAGGGGATTGAAAAAGCCAAAACGTTCTCTATGGCTGACTGGACATAGTTTGGGTGGTGCGATGGCAACCTTGGCAGCAGCTTGGCTGGCAGAAAGAAAAATTCCTTTTAGTGGAGCTTATACTTTTGGTCAGCCTCGTGTTGGTGATGAAAACTTTCAAGTAGCATTCGATACCAAGTTAAACAAAAGGTTTTTTCGGTTCCAAAACAACAATGATATCGTTACCAGAGTTCCTGCTAGATTGATGGGCTATGAACACGTAGGTAGATATATTCACATTACGGAAAAACGAGAGTTAAAGGCAGATGTTTCTTGGTGGCATTTGTTCGTAGATCGTCTTGAAGGAGTAGTCAAAAATATCTTAGATAACCAAATTAGATTAGAAATCATTGACGATCATCATCTAGAAAAGCAGTATCTAGAAGGCATTAAAGCTTGGGGAAATAGGCTTCCTGATAAATGGGAACGTTTTTCCGAAGAAATGTAAAGGGAGCATCCCACTTTTGCAGTAAGTAAAATTGAGAGTAGAATCTCCTTTTGAATAAGCATGACAACAGAATAATATCAGGTTCGGATGAACAGTTAAAACGAAGGGATGAAGTAGCGAGTAGTGAGTAGTTCCTAAAGCGATTGTAGAGATAAAACTGGTAGCACCAAAAATAGGTAAATTTGTCTTGGTGCGCGTTTATCCTTAAATGGGGCTTGCCCTGTTGATGCCCGAAGGGTGCGAATAGAGCAATTTACCTATTACGAGGGATAGAACTTTATACTCTCTGTGGTTAACGTAATATATATAACCAACGTTTAAGTAAAAGGATTTAGTTATCTGTGACTGAGATGGCAACAAACCAACAGCAAACCGCATCAACTTCTATGGATTACGATATTGAGTCAGCCGTATTAGAAAGGTATCAGGCAGGGGCAAGACAACAACAGCCTAGTTTGTGTTGTCCGACAGAGTATGAAGGAAACTATACCGAGATCTTACCTGAAGAAATTATTGCTAAAGATTACGGCTGTGGCGATCCGACTCGCTATGTAAACGAGGGTGAAACAGTAGTTGATTTGGGTTCTGGTGCGGGAAAAAACTGCTATATTCTGGCGCAAAAAGTTGCCGATTCGGGCAAAGTTATCGGTGTGGACTTTAACGACGAAATGCTGTCTCTGGCAAGAAAATATCAGGGAGAAATGGCGGATAAGCTAGGCTATGGTAATACTGAGTTTGTCAAAGGAAAAATCCAAGACCTCAAACTACCTTTAGACAAGCTACAGGCATGGTTGCAAAACAATCCGATTACTTCAGTGGATAAAATTGGCGAATACGAAGCACAATGCGATCGCCTGAAAAACCAAGAGCCGTTAATCGCTGACCACAGCGTAGACGTAGTAATTTCCAACTGTGTCCTAAATTTAGTTCGACCCGAAGACAAACAGCAGTTATTTAGCGAAATTTTCCGCGTTCTTAAACGTGGCGGTAGGGCAGTAATTTCTGATATCGTCTGCGATGAAGATCCTACCCCCAAAATCATGAACGACCCCGATATGTGGAGTGGCTGCATTGCTGGGGCGTTTCGAGAAGATCTGTTTTTAAAAATGTTTGAAGATGCGGGTTTTTACGGGATAGAAATTCTCAAGCGGGAAGAGACTCCCTGGCAGGTAATTGACGGCGTTGAATTTCGTTCCATGACCGTTCGGGCATATAAAGGCAAAGAGGGGGTATGCCTAGAAAGAAAGCAGTCGGTAGTCTATAAAGGTCCTTGGAAACAAGTTGTAGACGATGATGGTCATGTCTTCTGTCGCGGAGAAAGAATGGCTGTCTGCGATAAAACCTACAACATTATGACAAGCTGCTGTAGTCCCTATAGCAAAGATATTATCGGCATCGAACCCTATAAAAATATCCCTTTAGAGGAAGCAGCAGAATTCAACTGCAAAACCAAAGCCGTTCGCCACGCCAGGGAAACCAAAGGTTCGGAATACAACCTCACCGAAACCAGCAATGATGACTGTTGTTCCCCTGGGGAATGCTGTTAACCATTAATCATGGGTTTTAAGTTACCTGCATGAAGATCGCAGTAGGTTAATTTTGTCTTGGCTAATTAACTTGCTGCGATCGTTAGTAGTTAGTAGTTAGTAGTTCGGAGTTAGTAATCAATAATCAATAATCAATTATGTCTCCAGTAAAAACCTCTCTCGTTCCCTTTGCCCAAAAAATCGTTACCCCCCTAACCAAAGACAAAATCTCTGTCTTGCAAATCAATTTAGGGCGAAAGTGCAACCTTGCCTGTACTCACTGTCACGTAGAAGCAAGTCCCAAACGTACCGAAGAATTATCGGCTGAAGTTTGTCAGCAGCTAATCGAATTAATAAACCGCTTCCCCCAAATACAAACCGTCGATCTGACTGGTGGTGCGCCAGAAATGAACTATGGATTTCGTCCGATAGTCGAAGCAGCCAAAGCCAAGGAAAAAGAAGTTATCGTTCGTTCCAACCTGACGATCTTTTTTGAACCTAGCTATCAAGATTTACCTGAATATTTTGCCCGACATCAGTTGAGAGTTAGTGCTTCTCTACCCTGTTATTTAGAAACCAGTGTAGATCGACAGAGAGGCGCGGGGGTATATAATAATTCGATTCGAGCCATACAACATCTCAACCAGTTAGGTTACGGACGCGATCGCAATTTGATTATCGATCTGGTATATAACCCGCCATTGCCTACTAATACTAATTTTTCCCTTACTCCCAATCAACAAAAGCTAGAACGAGACTATAAAACCTATTTAGCAGAACACTTCGATATTCAATTTAATAATCTATTTACCATTACTAATATTCCCATCGGCAGAACCAAACAGTTCTTACAAAGACAAAATATACACGATGATTATCTGCAATTTTTGGCAGAGAATTACAACCCCGCTACTTTAAACAACGTGATGTGTCGCAATGAATTATCAATCGACTATTTAGGTAACGTCTACGACTGCGACTTTAATCAGATGGAAAATATTGTAGCGACCACGCCAAATCGGGAAAGATTGACCGTAGCCAAACTTCTGGAACTCGATAACCTGGATGTGATTCAAGAAATTAGAACTGCTAATTATTGCTATGGCTGCACCGCAGGTACGGGTTCGAGCTGTGGCGGAGCTTTAGTCTAGATAGTTGCTGATGTTAGGCAAAATTATTAAAAGTTGCGATCGCCTTAAGACTCGTCTAAAAAAAAATCGCGATCGCCCTCTTTATTTACTGTAGTTGTTGTTATTATTTGCTTTGTATTGCTCGGTCTTACACCCCTCAAGGGCTTTTTCGACACTCAGGCTAGCTATTATACTCGACCGATGTGTTTGCGAAGCAACTCATAGCACTCACAGGCGGTTTGTTCGAGATTTGACCGATCTAAAACAGTGATTTTGCCACGGGAATAACGAATTAGTCCTGCTTGTTGCAGAATACCTGCGGATACGGTGACGCTCGAACGACGAACACCCAACATATTACCGATAAACTCCTGAGTCAGAGGTAGCTCGTCGGATTGAATTAAGTCTTGAACTGTCAGTAGCCAACGAGCGAGACGTTCTTCAATTGTATGGTGACAATTACAAACTGCTAACTGAGCCACCTCATTTAGTCTGGTTTCGATATAGCGATGCAGTATTTTTTGTAGCTCCCCTCCGCGATCAAACTCTTGTTTTAAAATTACGGCAGAGATTTTTGTGACATTGCCTGCTACCTGAACAATAGCGCGGTGATTGCTACGCCCACTACCTAAAATGACTGGTAAACCAACCATTCCCGTAGCTCCTATCAAACCAATTTCGGTGGTTGCACCATTTTCTAGCGTAGAGACTAGAGAAATTAAGCCATCACAAGGAAAATAAATCGTGTCGATCTCTTCTAGGGCTTCATACAAAACCATTCCCAAAGGAAGATCGACAGAAGCTACATATGGTTCTAGACGTTGATATTCGGTGTCTGACAAAGCCAAAAGCAGGCGATTGGCGGAGGGTAACCGCTCTGGCGACATGATAAGTACCTCTGTATTGTGCTGTTAAAAAAATAACGGCACAAAAAGGAAAACAGAGTTTTAGTTCGTATGTCGCCAGTCGTTTTGATAGTTGAGTCAATATTTTATGAAACTAAGATTAAAAAATATTGAGACCGAAGTTTAGTAATCATCATAGTAACTCTAATTGGTGTCAATATTAAGCGCAGTTGATCGAGGTTGGGCTATTTGTTTCCCATTTACACATTTTAGATATTCGCGAATCTAAGCTAAGAATATCGCAAGGTTTAATAATTATGCCTTCAGCTAAACTAGTTTCTAGTTGAGCCAGCACCTTGGCATGAATCGCAGCCGTGAAAAAATGATGGGAATCGTGCAGGTAAAAATATTGGACTTGAGAATTTCACAGACTGTCAATCCGTTCAAATCTGGCATAACCAGATCTAGAAGAATAACATCGGGTTGTTCTTGTTCCGCTTTAGCAATTCCCTCTATTCCATCGGCTGCTGTTAAAATTTTCCAGTCTGTTTGACTTTCAAGGGCAAACTTGACCAACATCCTGTTGTCTTCATTGTCATCGACTAGCAGAAGCCGTTGAGTAGCCATTGTCAATTGATACCTTCCCGCAATTTAAGTCATTAAATTCGATCTTCCTTGACTTTTTATCTTGTCTCAGTACGGTTTAAGACATTAAGCAGAATAGAATTTGTCAGGCGCGATCGCAGCTATGACATTGCTATGACATTAAGTTTTAACTCTTTAACCAAACCTAATATTAGCGATCGCCAATCGCTATGGACAATTGCTCGACAAAGATCTCCCGATAAATAGGATTATGGATTGTTAAGATTCCTTGCTGCTTAACTATCAATCCCGATAACAGTAATTCTCTTTCTATAAAGCTATCAACTGCAACCATCTCTTCCTGATCTAAAATTTGGTGGTAAAGTTCTATAAGTTGGGTAGATCTTGGACTGTTGAGAAGGCGATCGCGAATGGTTCTTAGATGTTCTGGTTCATCTTGAGATTCCCAATTTTCTAAAATCTTGGTTTGCACCAAATTAGCAATCCATTCGGCTTCTTGGTTGGCGGGGATAGGAGAGGAAGCATTACGGATTAATTGACAGAGCTTTTGGGTTAAAAAAGGTTGACCATTCGTCCAGGCTAATATCTCCTTGAGAACTGTTTGCGGATTGTCTACTTTTTCGGTCAATCCCTGAAGTAAAGGCTGTGCTTCATGTTCCTTAAAGCCTTCTAGTTGAATTGCCCGACCGATGTTAAACGGGGTTCTCTGGCGATCGCTGATTAAGTCATTTGGAGTGGCAACTCCTAAGAAAACAAAGGTCAAACGTCGATATTCTGGGTTAATACTGCGTTGGTTATAGCAGGAGCGAATCAGAGCAAAAAAGTCATTGACGGGAAAATTTAAACCTAAGAGACTATCGATTTCATCGATAAAAATAACTAGATTTTGAGCGGTGTCATCTTGGCTGACTACTTCGATTAGCAGAATTTCCTCAATAAACTGGCTCAATCTCTGCACTGGAGCGAGATCTCCCTGTTCCTTCCACCAAGTCTTCAGGTTAACTTTTTTGAGCAAGCCAAAACTACGCCATAGTTCTACAGCCAATCCCTTGTACCATTGTTCGGGAGTGACATTTTCGCTACCAATGCGAGTTAAATCGATCGCCCCACAGTGATATCCCTCATGATGCAAATGATTTATCATCCGTACCATCAGACTGGACTTGCCCATCTGACGGGGATTGAGTACGTAACAGAATTCTCCCTTTTTTAATGCTTTATAGAGATAACGGTCTGCCGAACGCACCACGTAAGTCGGTGCATCCATTGGCAAACTGCCCCCGACTTGGTAATCGAAATTGGCAGGTTCATCGGCATTTCTGAGCAGCTCATTTTCAAACATGAGTTCTGCTTGGGTGGCTTGAAGGATGTCCAAGGTTTGCGATAGTTCTTGAGTGCGTTCATCTACTCTAAGCTCTAGATTGCGGTTATAGTCTTCCAATTGTCCGTAAAGTTGGGCATTTTCGATGGAAATCGCTGCCTGAGCCGAGAGAATTTTTAAAACTTCTAAGCGATCGCTAGTAAAGGCACCTGTGGTCAGATTGTTTTCCAAGTAAAGCAGACCAATAAGTTTACCTTGATGGACGATGAGCATACATAAGATGGACTTAAGTTGGTTTTGAATGATATAAGGGTCTGTTGTAAATATCCCCTGACTAGTTGCATTGGTTAAAACTACATCTTTTCTGGTTCTTTCTACATAGTTGATTAGAGATAGGGGTAACTGATGGCTGGTTTCCACCGGGATTGATTGACGTACTATTACCTTATCTGGCTCCACCGTGCCTTGGGCTTCAATAAGTAGCTGACCTTCCTTTTCCAAGATGAGAAAACCATTTTGAGCACCTGCATTCTCAATCGCGATTTTTACCAACTTTTCCAGTAGTTTGTCCAACAAAATTTCCTTAGAAATCGCCTGTGAGGCTTTGAGAACACTGTTGAAATCTAAGACACTGGATGTTGTTTGCCCCGATCCAGTGGTAGTTGATATGCTAATGTGGGTGGGCAGAGCATCAGCTTGAGTCTTGGCTAAAAATTGCGGATATTGCTGTTCTAGATGTTTAACTTTGGCAACAGCTTTCCAGCGCTGGTAGGCGTAGTGCGCATCTTTTAGATAATAGCAGGCAAGATGTTTCTGGTTTATGGAGAGGTAGAACCGTCCTGCTAGTTCGTAGGCAAGTGCTTCTTCGTTAAGGTAATTATGTTCCTGAGCTAGGGCAATAACACGATCGTAAAATCCCCTGGCTTGGAGATCGTTGCCCAAAACACGAGATTGCTCGGCTTCTACAAGGTAGAATTTATGCAGAAAATTCATGGGGGCATGATTTGCGTAAAATTCTAATTTTTCTTGGTTGGCAGCTACCTTTTCGAGTAGTTGCTGTCGTTTAAAATCTGAGGCTTCTAGATATAGAGCCAGTCTTATCAAAGAATCATAAAAATAAAAAACTGGTACTACAAATGTGCTCAAATTGCCATGCAGGTTCTTTTCGGCAATAACAATATATTCAAAAGCCCGAGCGTACTTTTGAAAAAGAAAGCACAGCATGGCTTTTTTTAAATAAAAATCGCTGAGGGCATAAACATCATTAGTTTCAGTAATGAGCGGCAGCATTTTAGTTTCATCATAGCCTTTGCCAACCATAAGGCATGCGTCTTCGGAGCGACCGAGAAGGTTTAAAGCAACCTGCCAATATTGATTGTGGTAAGAGAGAATGTTCTCCTGATTCATTTGAGTCATGACATGGCTGTATTTTTCCATTTCTTGTTCGAGCAGGTCTAGTTCTCGACCCGACCAAAAACCATAGAAGCAGTAGGTATATAGCCCAAAGGCAGCAAATTGTAGGTCGCCAGTTTCTCTGCCTATTTGAAATGCTTCCATGCTAGGTTTCAAAGTTTCCTGAAGGTGTTTTTTCCAGTGAATAGTGAAACAGTAAACGAGGAAGAGGATAGAGGCTTTGATTTTCTTGGCATTTAATTTTTCCACTAGATTCAGAGCAAGTTGACCGAATTGATAACCTGTTTCTAAATCTAGGGCTATCCCACATAGAACCATTGCGTAAGAAGCATAAGCATAGGCTGACTCAATCGTGTTACCATACTTGACTGACAAACAGACCATTTCTGACACGATTAAACAGTACAGTTGCGGGAGTGCATTATAGACAGGAACACTAAGGGTTCTGATGAGTTTAATAGTAGCCAATTTTTCTGGGTCGGTCATTAAGGGTAGGTCAGCTAACTCTAGGGGATTTCGCCCAGTCCAAGCCAATTTAGTCTGTAGCAAAGCTCGCTCAATATCTGCAGGTACTGGATGCTCTGGAAAAGTAATGCCTAACTGTTCTGTAACTTCTCGTCCGAGTTCTATCGCCTTCAACAACTCATTTTTGCTATTGTAGGCACGGATGCGAACCTCATAAATTGTCGCTGTATTTAGTTTTGTCCGCGCTTGCTTGATTCCAATGGCTGCCAACCGCTCTGCATCATCGAAGTGGTTGCTAAGATAGCCAGATTCTGCTGCTTCCTGATGTAAAGCCAAAGTCAGTTCATAGTTCTGCTGCCAGCTTTGTTCTTCTAGCAGATCTAAGCCAACTTGAAAATAGTAGTAGGCTGACTCGAAGGCTGCAGATGCCTTAGCTTTCTTACCAGCCTGTAGATTTAATTGCGCCAGTTCCTGCCGTTCCTCAGTTTGAAAAAGCAATTCCCTGGCAGTGTTTAACTGGTTGACAATATCGAAAATTTTTCGCTCTCGTTCCTGTAATGGCGTGTGAACTAGCAATAGCCGACCTACGTACAAATGTACTGCCGTTTTTTCCGCTTCTGGAATCAGCGAATAGGCAGCTTGCTGAATGCGATCGTGAGCAAATTTATAGTCAATCTTGAGTGCTTCAGCTAAACCTTGTACGTCGAGAGTAGCCAGTTTATACCTCCCGCCAATGGGCAACACCAAGCCCTCCGCGATCGCTGACCATAGTGCCAGAGCTGTTTCCTGGGGAGAGCTCTCCCCTACCTTCGCCAAGAGCTGTAAATCAAACTGGTTGCCTACGCAGGCAGCTAGCTTCAATATTTCTTGAGTAACTACCTCTAACTTCTGCATCTTGGCAGCCATCAATTGGACAACATTATCCGCGATCTTCTGAGCTTGAATTTGCAGCAAATCCCACTGCCAGTGTTCTCGCTTGTAGTCGAAATTTATCAGCTGCTCGCTGTAAAGAGACTTCAAAAACTGGTTGATAAAAAAGGGATTCCCCTGAGTTTTCGCTCCGACTAACTCGGCTAAGGATTTAACTTCCTCCTCACTCTGGTGAAAGGTTTCAGCAAGAAATTGCTCAATACAATTATCTTTCAAAGGACTGAGATGAATTTGCTCTATTTTGCCACCAGCTAACCGAATTTCCTCCAATGTCAAGATCAGCGGATGAATTTCACTGACTTCATTATCTCGGTAAGCTCCGATGATATAGAGATATTGGTACTCTTTGGAACTCATCATCAGTTGAATTAGGTTTAGTGAGGCGCCATCCGCCCACTGAAGATCGTCCAAAAAGAGGATCAAAGGATGTTCGGGTTGGGTAAACACGCCGATAAAGTTTTGAAATACTCGATTGAAGCGGTTTTCTGATTCAGTCGGAGGGAGTTCTGGGACAGCAGGCTGCGATCCGAGCATCAGCTTCACTTCTGGAATCGTCTCGATAATTATCTGAGCGTTTTCACCAAGGACGGTCAGTAGTTTCTCTCGCCAACTGGCAATTTGCGCTTCACTTTCAGTCAATAGCTGCTGCACCAGGGAGTAAAAGGCTTGGATCAGAGAATCGTAAGGGATGTCTTGCTGATATTGGTCGAATTTCCCTGAAATAAAGTAGCCTCCCCGCTGGGCAATCGGCTTGTAAACTTCTCGCACCAGAGATGTTTTGCCAATGCCAGAGTATCCCTTCACCAGCATCATTTCGCTTGCTCCCTGTCCAACACGTTCAAAGCCGTTCAGCAACTGCTCGATTTCCGCATCTCGACCATATAACTTCTGCGGAATTTGGAAGCGATCGCTCGTGTCGTTTTGTCCTAGGGGAAATAAACAAATTGCTCCCTGCTTTTGCTCCCACTGTTGCCGACATTCCTCCAAGTCTACTCTGATGCCATAGGCAGTTTGATACCGATCTTCGGCATTTTTAGCCATTAGCTTCATGACAATCTCTGATAAAGGCTGGGGAATTTCTGGATGTATTTGGTGCGGTGCAGTTGGCTGTTTAGCAATGTGAGAGTGAACCAACTCCATAACATCAGTTGTTAAAAATGGCAGGTGTCCGGTTAAGAATTCGTATAACGTTACGCCTAAAGAATAGAAATCAGTTCGGTAGTCTATCCCTCGGTTCATCCGCCCCGTTTGTTCGGGTGAAAGGTAAGTAAGAGTACCTTCAAGACGATTAGGATTGCTGGAGGTTGGGTTTTCTAGCGAAAGCTCTGTAGAAATGCCGAAATCAATTAGTTTGAGCTGGTCTGTTGATGGATTCCAAACGATGTTAGAAGGGTTAATGTCTTTGTGCATAATGCGTCGCCGATGCACCTGTGCCAATATCTCGACAATTTTTATCGCTAGGTGCCAGAACTCAGGCAGTTCCAACTGGCGGCACTTCATTATTTTCTCTAGAGATTCACCTCCGAAATCTTCAAGCACCATGAACCAGCGGTTTTGATAGTTTTCCAGACTATAAACATTTACAATACCAGCGAGATTCAATATTTTAGTTGTTTCATATTCTCGCTTAAACCAGGCAATTTTTTCAGGTGAAGGATAAGCCTGTTTCAACATTTTCAAGATAATTGGGTGGCTGTCCCCTTTCTGACATCCGCGATAGACTATCGAGTTATTACTCTCGTAGATTTGTTCGCTAATTGAGTAATCTAAAATTGTCAACATCGCTGCTCGCCTTTCTTAACTGATATCTAGACCTGTGCACTATTCATCCTAGGTAGATTCTAAGCCATAGAAGCGAGCCGGATTATCCCAGAGAATTTTTTCCAAAATAGTCTTCGGAAGTTGTTCCTCAAGTGTAACCGCATCAGCCAAGATACTTGGCTTGTGATCGACATGAGGGTAGTCTGAACCGAAGATTAAGTTATCGGAGCCGATATAATCAACAATCTCAGCCAAATAGGGTTCGTAAGGCTCAAGAGCAATAAAACACTGACGACGAAAGTACTCCGAGGGCTTCATTTTGACACGATCGGCGACTTCCCAATGTACATCTTCGTATACGTGGTCGAGTCGCCACAGCCAATAGGGAAGCCAACCGCAGCCAGATTCGAGAAAGCCAACCCGCAAACTAGGATGGCGCTCTAAAACCCCACCTTCAATCAATGCTAGCAATGCCATCATTTGCTCTATGGGATGGGAGCAAGCATGAAGAGCAAAGCGGGTGCTGAAGCGATCGCTCCCAATGGTAGGCAAGCGACTGTGAGTTCCTTCGTGAAGCCCAACTGCAATTCCCAATCGTTCGCACTCTGTCCAAAAGGGTTCGTACTCAGAATCACTCAGCAATCGCCCCTTAACCGGATTTGGTCGTAAATAAACAGCTCTCCAGCCATTGTCGGCAATCTGATGCAATTGTGGCACCATTTCCTCTGGCGAGTGTAGATTAATTGCTCCTACTCCTCTTAGCACTTGAGGATCGTAGCTACAGTAGTCCCGCAGCCAATTGTTGTACGCCCGAGTAAATGCCCCAGCTAAGAGTGCGGGCATAGAATCAATCGCCCAAAGCCACTGCCCGTAAGTAGGATAGAGAAAAGCCATATCTACTCCCGTTTGCTTCATGACCTTCACATAGGACTCGGGGTTAAAGTTGCTGAGGAGAAAGTTTTGATAGTGCTGCTCGATTAGCTGCTCGTGGTCGCTGCGGAGTTTTTGACCAGCTTCCGGGCTAATTTTATAGTAAACTTTTTCCCCAGCGATCGCCATTTCTGCCGTGGGTGCAAATTGCTTAAACTTAGGTTCGAGATATTCTCCCCACATCTGGGTCGGTTCAATAACATGGGAATCTGCATCAATAATTCGATATCCGTTCAACATAGTTATTTTCAGGTAATTATGAACCGTAGAAGCGGGCTGGATTGTCCCAAAGAATTTTTTTGACGGTGGTTTTCGGAAGTCGCTCTTCAAGAGAGACTGCATCAGCGATAATACTTGGTCTGTGGTCGGGATGGGGATAATCAGACCCAAAGATCAAGTTATCGGAGCCGATGTAGTCAATAATTTCAGTTAGGTAACTCTCATCAGGCTCGATCGAAATAAAACACTGACGGCGGAAATACTCTGATGGTTTTATTTTTACCTGCTCTTCTACCTCCCAGCGCAAGTCTTCGTACTCTCGATCGAGCCGCCATAGCCAATAGGGGAGCCAACCGCAGCCAGATTCGAGAAAGCCAACCCGCAAATTCGGATGACGCTCTAAAACCCCACCTTCAATCAATGCTAGCAGTGCCATCATTTGTTCGATCGGGTGGGAACAGGTCTGAAGGGCAAAAGTGGTATTGAATCGCTCGACTCCTGCACTGGGTAGACGACTGTGAGAAGCTTCGTGAAGTCCAACTGCAATTCCCAATCGTTCGCACTCTGTCCAAAAGGGTTCGTACTCAGAATCACTCAGCAATCGCCCCTTAACTGGATTTGGTCGTAAATAAACAGCTCTCCAGCCGTTATCGGCAATCTGATGCAATTGTGGCACCATTTCCTCTGGTGAGTGTAGATTAATTGCTCCTACTCCTCTTAGCACTTGGGGATCGTAGCTACAGTAGTCCCGCAGCCAATTGTTGTACGCCCGAGTAAATGCCCCAGCTAAGGGCGCGGGCATGGAATCAATCGCCCAGATGAATAGTCCATAGGTGGGATAGAGAAAAGCCATATCTACTCCCGTTTGCTTCATGACCTTCACATAGGACTCTGGATCACCTTTGTTGAGAAAGAAACTCTGATAGTGTTCCTGAAGGAACTGTTGGTTATGGTTATGCAGTTTGCTGGCAACTTCATGATTGAGTTTGTTGTAGACAGACTCTCCAGCAATTGTCATCCCTGATGTAGGAGCAAATTGCTTAAACCTAGGTTCGAGATACTCTTCCCACATTTCGGTGGGTTCAAGTACATGAGCATCGGCATCGATAATTTGATATTCTTTGAGCATGGCAATCAATCACATCCACATAGGGTAAGGGTTAAGCTGTTCTTCTGTTAGGGGAGCATCCAACCAGCCTAATTGTACTGGCACTTCATATAGCCGCCCCGAACCCAGTCGCCTCCAAAAATGGCGCAGCCCTGGAACAATGACCTTTACTACCTTCAGCCCAATGTCAGGACGAGTTTGATCGAGAACTAACATTTCCATGCCACGCTCCTCGACAAGATGCTGACAAAGCTTGATGTCGTCGAGAAGATCGTTATTCCAAATTCGCGGATAATCTTTCCCTACTTTGATCGGGAGGCTATCATTGGGGTTAAGATAAGGCTGATTTTTGACTGTTGCCGTTTTCCACCACTCAATCGCCAGCGGTTCGTAGGACAGATATTGAGTTGTGCCGTCAGCTTTGGAAGAAAGAACCGCAGGCAAAATCTGATTGACTTCGGTAAGTGCTCTGCCAATAGCAATGACAGGATCGAAATGGGCACCATAGCCGAGAACCAGATCTTCTACCTCCGAGTCTGTTCGCCTTGAGATAGCTGCAAACGTAGGAATATTTAAATCGCTAGTAATATCGATAACCCAAAGGTCGCGCTGAAGTGTTTGGTAATAATCTTGCAAAGCCTGGAAGTAAGGTTCATCAAAACTATCTAAATCGATGGCTGGATGTTTAGTGCGATTGTACCACCATAGAGCCACACAGTCTCGCTCCACTAGCTCCATAAATCCCTGAATAATTGCCTCTTCCAGGGTATTTCCCGCCGCACAGCCATTGGAATCTGCCCAGCAATCAGCCTTAGATGTCTGCTGAGGATAGCCGTAGTAGCAGTATGCTGTGGGCAAATACTTAAAGACTTGGTGAGTTAAAGACCACACACGAGTCCATTCTCTCTCTCTTTTTTCGTCAAAGGGTTCGGGAATACTTTGAGAAAAGCTCGAACAACTTTCATGCCACTGATGGCGGTTATCGTATTGAACCAAACTAAAATTCATACAAGCATTAGGATGAATGGCTTGTTCTCCTAACTGTTTGTAGCTGTTTTTATACCTAATTTCGTCTCCCTGAAAAACCCCAGAATAACGCTCTAGTGATTCGCACAAAGCACTAGCTCTTGCTTGAGTGTCTGTCTTTCCTTTACCTGCACTCCTGCCACTAATGTTTATCCGCAACCATTCTAACTCTGTAAGCTCACAGTGATGTCGAGCAACATAGCTGTGAAATAGAGGACTGAATTTTGGCGAAACTTTCTGTAAAGAACGTACAACTCCTGTAATTGGATCGATCAGGTGCTGATACTTCCTCAAAGTTTCTTCTGGGGCAACGCAACGATGCCCGCCATCAGTAACAAAGGTTTTCTTACGCCTGCCCAAAACAATAGGTAGAGGCTTGCCGTTTAGTCCGTTGGCAATTAATCCACAGCTTGGGCATTGAGGACGTTTAATTAGGGCATGGCTATTCATCCTCAATTTCAAAGCATCGTAGGTTATCAAACTACCTTCTAACTCTTTATTCTGCCCCAAGACAATCCACTTAAAAATCTCAGTGGCTGCCATGTTGAGAGTAGTTTGGACGGTGGAATTTAGGGTAGCAAGTGGTATCGGAAAGGAAGCTGCATCACTTTGTTGCTTTTGAATAAAATTTTCAATCGGTCTGTTTTCCCGTAGGCGATGGGCAAGACAGTACCAGCAACCAGTCTTTCCAGGCTGGAAGATAGGACCAATCCAGGGTATCGTCCCTGATGATTTAATTAACATCCATGCTCGATTGCTCCCAAGAGCGTTTTGATTGTGTTCCTCTAAGCCAGGCTGAAGGTAATCATCTGTAAGAACAACTTCAATGTCACCTTCATCGGCTACCTGAATATGCAGCGATTCAAGCAGAGAAATTAGTTCTTCAGTAGAAGCAGTCCCGAAGGCTTTCACTGCTACTTTGGTGGCGTGCAATCGGCGGTGAGCATCTTTTGGATTGACGTTTAAATGATCGCAGAAAACTGCCAGGGAAGGAGGAAACTGGTCATCGCTTTCAACAATATAGCCTTGCTGCTCCATCCGCACTAGGGCATAGTGGGCTTTAACACCAGCACTGATAAAATCATCCATAGCTGGTTTTTCTGGTAGTAGCTGTGGGAGAATTTCCTCAACAATTTCTTCAACTGTATGATGACCATTAATCAAGGGAGCCAACAGTTTATACAGATGATTTTTTATTTCCAAAGAATCTCTTTCAGATAGAAGAAATACACCTTCAGATTGGGCTTTAATGGGAAAATATTTTCTAAATCTGGGTTTTTCGATCATCTTTAATTGTGCCTAGCTTAAGTTGAAAAGGCTCAGATACATGGATAATTGCTTACTGTGTAAGGCTTTGAAACCATTGTTAAATGTGAATGCACCGATGATTCAAAGATAAAGATTTAGAATCGCGGCCTCTCTATCCATTACTCTTCCTTATAGACAGCTATAGTTATCCAGAGAAAGACGATATTTTCACTGATTGCAAGCCTACATTATTGCCTCAGCTTAGTATGCGTAGTTTATTCAAAACAAAGTTTTCTTAGACTACGACACCTTTCCCAATATCTTGATATTAGGAATTAGTTTTTTCTATCTATGTGGTGGCTAAAGGGATATTAGGATGTGGTGTATCAGGAAAGTTTATATTATCATTTCCCTCATAGTTGTTAGGATCATTAAGCCATTCTTCGCATGTTGTAATCCAACCTCTTAAAATGTCCTCTTCGATCGCAAGTCTGAAATCCCTATAAGGAAGCTTCCATATTAGTGCAAAATCTGGCTTCTCGGAGTCACATATTAGAGAGCAAGTACTACTATCATAATCAAGTACAGGAGTTATCCACTCGGCTATTTCAATGTTTTGAGCCTTCAAAGCTTCCCTTACACGAGCTTCGTATTCAGCATTCACATCGTTGGCTTCCCTATCAAATTCTTTCCCTGGGTTGTTCTCTTCATCAAGCCAACGTTGAACAAGAAGTTTAGAAATCTGGACAACAGCTTTGGCAAACTTACCGTTATCCACATTAGCAACATCCGATCTTTCAAAAAACAGAGAATCTAATCCCTGCGCTTGTGCCCTTTGCATTTGTGTCATTTTTATTTCTCCTTGATTAAATACATCAAAAACATTACTGAGAAAGTTGTTGCCAGCTTCTGAAAGACTGACGATATAGTTTGCAACTGGCGATCGCTTTATCTCCCAATAGTTTAATCAACCCCATACTGCTTAACTTATGAGCCAGAAACGGATCTAAGTAAACAGGATGTTTCGCAAGATTCAGTTGCAGTGGCTCGGGTATATTTGGATCTCGATCGCAATAAAACTCTTTTCTACTATTGGTAAATACAGACTTGGGAAAATGTGAGCTTTGATCGCGACTATCAGTATTAGTCATGGTTTTATCTTGATTATTTGTGGGTTTGCGGAAAAGTAAAAAAAATCCATACCTCTAGCTTCTTTTATGAAAAGAGATCCCTCATTTGAATTAAAGACACCTCAATACTAATATTGCTTTGGCTTGCCAATCTCATAAAGCTCATAACAAAACTCATATGTGAATAGAATACTGCTGTCCTTTCTTAGTGAAATACTGCCGATAGAGTTCGCAACTGGCGATCGCTTTGTCCCCCGATTGTTTAATTAATCCCATACTGACCAACTTATAGCTATGGATGGGAGCTAAGATTACAGGTTCGCTAACGCTCATCACGCGATCAAGAGCCTGTGCTAGTTCGGGCTGTTTTTCCAAAGCTGCTCGATGACGCTGTAAATGATTGGCGTAAATTCCCGTAGCTGTAGGAGCAGTTTCTAATAGCTGCGATAGGGTCATCTCCTCGCGACTGAGATGATATAGTGCCAGATTGACTAGTGCGGGATGTCCACCCACCAGCGACATGAGCTTGTTAGCTTGCGTGCCGTCTTGCCATTGAAGTCCATAGCGTCGTGCCAATTGCTCGACCTCTTCTAAATTAAAGTCATGTAATTGAATTGGTAGACCGACATTAAAGGGCGACTGGTCTAATTTGAGAGGTACGTAAATTTCTGTCGAGTGAACGACGATTGTTCGCAGCTTTTGCCAAACTGGAAGTCTTTTCCCTTCTTCGTACCAAGAACGTAACAAAGGTAAGAAATCTTTGGCTACTTGAGGATGCTCGAAAATTTGATTTACTTCATCTAACCCTAAAACGATCGGAGTATCGAGAGACTCTAAGATATAGTCTTGAAGATAAAGGGTACAGCTAATCGTACTGCCCAAATCTTCATCCCAATACTCTTCTAGCTTTGGTTGACGCTGGAGTTGATGGGAAATATTGGCACACAGCCAGCGCAAGAATGAATTTAAATCGCTTAAAATCGACCCCTCTACCTGCTCTAGATTCAAACTAACCGTCTGGTAGCCCAAACGAGCTGCATAATCTATATTTCTCAGTAATAGTGTGGTCTTGCCCATTTCTCTAGGGGCTTTAATTCTGATTAATGCTCCTGGCTTTTCCAGCTCGCGATCGACCTGTGACTCTACAGAGCGTTTGAGGTAGAAGGGAGAGTTTAGCGGGACTGAGCCACTGGGATAAGGGGGTAAAATATCTTGGTTAAAATCGAGCGAACTTTCCGTTGAATTCTGCGGTGGGGTTTTGAATGCTGTTCCTTGGCTAAGATGTGTCTCCAATAGCCGACGACAATTTTTTTTGGTCACGCGCTGACCGATAATTTTAGCGAGTCGCTGATATAGTTCTGGAGCGACGACGGTAGTAAAGTAACCAGGACTATAACCTGCTGCGATCGCAATTTGCGTATAGGTTTGATACTGCCAGATGCCTTGCAGGATCGTAATTTCTGTAGCACTAAGGGGACGATTTTGACTCTCGATTAACTGGCGATCGATAATTTCCAGAAGACGGTCTAGGTTCATAAGTGTCGGTCTACGTTAATTTTGATGCAAAGGAAACTGGGTCGCGGTCGTTATTTGCTGCTGCCAAATTATCTAGCTACCGATATATCCCTTCGATAATCAAAGTCTTCCCCTTGAAAAATCTTTGCCAATCGCCGACGCGATCGAGATACCCAGCGATCGCTCGTTCCATAATGAACTATTTGAAAAATCATCGTTTTAATTCCGTCTTCTCTACCCCAAATCATACTGAATAACCTGCCAATTCGAGATTAATTATTATTGCATGAGTCTTTGAATGAAGTTTTTTATGAGCTTTGGATTCGGTTTTATGAACTTACGAGGTAAGACACCAGACTAGAATCCAATCGAGACTGATAGAAGTATCGGCTAAGTCGAACTAATATTCTGTCTCAGATTTACTTTTTACTTTTTTTTAGCAGCGCGAGGCTTGTAGATATGATTCGGATTTTACTAGTAGACGACCAAGAACTCATCTGTCAGTGTTTACGGGCGATGTTGAATTTAGAGTCCGATCTCGAAGTGGTCGGAGTGGCGAACAATGGTAAAGCTGCCATTCAACAAGTAGCAGCTTTGCAACCAGATGTGATCTTAATGGATATTAGAATGCCCGTTATGGATGGTAGAGAAGCTACCAGAGTCATCTGTCAACAGTTTCCCGATGCTAAGATTTTGGTGGTTAGCACCTTCGATGAAGATGATTATATTACCCATTCAATTAGGGCAGGAGCTAAAGGCTATTTACTCAAAGATATGCCTGTAGAAGAGCTAGCTCAAGCTATCAGACTAGTCTATCGCGGATATAGCCAAATGGGTCCTGGACTAATGGAAAAAATGCTTTATGGGATGCTCAACGATACCAGCGAAGAACGACCAGAGCTAGCAGAATTAACCCCCAGAGAAGTAGAGGTCTTAAATTTAATCGGGACTGGTTGTACCAACCGAGAAATAGCTCAACAGCTTTACATTGCCGAAGGAACGGTAAAAAGCCACGTTACTCATATTCTCAATCGTCTTAATCTTCGTAATCGAGCGCAGATTGCCATCTATGCCAATTCTGTGAAGCAAGCTTGTTAGTCGCTCGTCGCTAGTGGCGTATCCCAACAGCCCGACTTTAGTTATAGATACATATACCTAATATCTCATCGAAAGATAGAAGTAGACTACCGCATTTTAAAAACTTTTCAATTGGAGAATAATCTATGCTTGGTCGAATGAAAGCAGCTTTACTTGTACCTTTTACCCTACTCCTTTGGGGTTGTGAAACAGATGAAGATTTAAAAGCCGTACGAGAGTTTGTCAATATGGCTAGTTCTGGTACAGAAATCTTTGCAGCAATCTCTGGTGATTTTTATGGCTCTTGTCTACGTAGAGCGCGCCACCCCAGTCTTAATGCAGTCACCACTGAACCACAGTTAAATAATTGGTTGCTGCAAAGAAATAGTGAATCAACAGAATTTAAATTTACCTCTGAACCACAAACCTTTGCTCAATGGCGAGAACAACAAGAACAACAATGTCAAGTTCTCTTTGGCGATTTGGAAACACAGCTAAATCAACCAAATCAGCTTATGGCAGACTATATTCAAAAGCTAGGAGAACTGGCGGATGGAGAAGTTTCTAACTACAGCAATAATTTTAATAATTTAAAAGGTTCACTGAACAATTTTTCCCAATCTCTGCAAAAATTTCCCAAAACAAAGCTGAGTGGTTTTAAACCAACTCACACTATGGGTGCAGTATCTATTCTTGAGTTTCTAGTTGAAGCAGGCAACAGAGATTTTCAGAGAGAACAGTTGATAGAAGTAATTTCACAAACTGATAATCATTTGCAACAGCTAATTGCAGGACTTTCTACGATAACCGAAGAAGACTACCATAGTCTGCTCGATCTCGAAGCGCAACAACTAGACAGATACTATCAAGACCCTATTCTCAGAGAGCTTAACCGTCTAGAAGAAACCAAATCACCAGAAGCAGATAGACGCGGAAACCTTCCTCTCACTGCCGTCCTCGTAGATAGTCAGTGGCGTGCAGAAAAAAGCAAAATCGACCGCCGTAGGAAGCAAGCAGAGGCTTACGTGCAGGTTATTACTGAAATCGGTAAAACTCATAGCGAGCTAAAAAACCGTCTGCTAGACCGACCGATAACTTCTACTCCCGAAGAATTTAATCAATTGATTACCGAAAGCACACAAACACTCAAGCCTTTGGTAAACGAAGCAATTCAAATTACTCAACAATTATCAGGAGAGCAACATGGGAACTCTAACAACCGATGATCTTAGACAATGCCGTGACTTTTTTAAAAGTTTGTCTGAAGGAATTAACGATCTTTTAAGAGATTTGATTGATGATGTAACTAGAGACGAATTGATTAAGCAGCAGCAAGATTTTAGCGATATTAGCATAGGGCTAACCGCAGAAGTATTGGAAATAGAGATTAAGGATTTGGCTACGCCGATGGCAAAAATTCAAGAGTCTATTGATAAAGTCAATGAAGCTTTGCACAGGCTTAGTGATGTCAGAAAAGGGATCGATCTTTTTACAGAACTGGTTAACTTTGGTTCTAAGCTTGTTTCGGCAGTTTCAGGAGGTGGTGTAGTTCCCATACTTGGCACTGTTTTACAAGCAGTTAATTTAAAGGCAGACAACTTATCTTAAGTGAGTTTTACGAGATTTTGATACTCTATGTCAAAAAACTGGGGTTAAAAGTAGTCTAGAGTCATTACCCAAAACGAAAAACAAGAGTAACTAGCATATACTACATTAATTCATCGTGTTAATTAAACCACTAATTGGTGGAATATTTGAAAATCTCGATATGATGCCCCTGGCATCTAGTATTCTTCTATAACTTCCATAGCACAATCTTGATAGACAGAACGCTCATCGAATGCCAGAAGATCGAGAAATTGAACGATTACAGATTCTTGTTCTGCTGTAAGTACAGACAATCTGGGAGGTTCTCTGTCAGGAGGTCGCAGCGAACATCAACAGCTAGTGAAGATTCAGGGTCAGCTTCAGCCGTACCATGACGAAGCAAATAATCTATTAAAAAGGGAAGATAGTAAAGCCAAGATAGAGAATCTAAGTGAGGAAGAGCAAAATAAGCATACTTTTGGATATAATCATCATTCACTTGGTCTAACTGCTCATCGTAGGGAGGAGTTAAATCATAGCTATCTACCGCATCTCCAGCACGAAGGGTCATCAATGGAATTTTAACTTTGTCACAGTGAAAGACAGTATAAGCTCTGTCGATAACTTCTTGATTCATTATGTTTTTGAGCTAAGCTGATGTGCATTTAAATTGCACTTTTTAAAATTAGGAAACCAACCGTAAAATCCTCTCCCCATCTCCTTGTCCCCTAGTCTCCCCGTCAACCCTAATAGACAAATTAAATGCCTGACAGCTTAGCAGCTATTCAAGACACGAAGAAAATGACAACTACTGTCGTTCGCCAAAAATTTTCTCTTGTGGCGATCGCATACCACAATCAATCCAGCCAAAAATCTTGAAATCGTTTAGAAGACAATTCCGTATAGCGAACGGTATGGGCGTATGACCACAATTCGTATTGGGTATCGGAATAATAAGCTTTAACGGACTGAGGAGTCAAATCAAAGCCGAGAGAGTGAGCTTTTTTGGTCAGGTTTTGAACGAGTCGCTCTTGATATTTTTGCTCGTAATAATCAACTTCTAGATCGACATAAGCCTCACCTCTTGTCCAATTATTAATCTTCACCAACACAAATTCTCCGAAGGCTTGCTTTATCCCTCGGAGAATACAAATTACCAGTAAGATATGGGGTCTACACTAGAATATAAAATTTACTTACTACTATTTTACGTGATGTTGCAATTTTTCAGACACAAACAATCTCATATTTCCAGTTCCTTGGCAGAACATATTACTTGTCCATTAGCTGTAGCATCACAATCATGTCCTTGAGATTTGTTGTATTTTACACCACACTGTTGCTCAAATTTTCTTTTTGCCAGGGTGATATTAGCACCTGTTGCCTGACATACTTCAGCTACCTTGGTACTCGTTTCAGTAACACTAATACTATCAGTGGAACATGTCACCTTTCCCTTCGCTGTAGCATCACAGTCATGTCCTTGAGATTTGTTGTATTTTACACCGCACTGTTGTTCAAATTTCTTTCGTGCCAGAGTTATGTTAGCATCTGTTGCCTGACACCCCTCAGCTACCGAGTTACTAGGTTGACTGGTAGTCGTGTTAGTAGTACTGTTGTTAATAGTACTAGTGCTAACACGATTAGTGGCAACGGTTGTAGGAGCATTCCCGTTTATACTTAATTGTCCATTTGAGGGATTATAAGAAAGCCAAGGATTAGACATATGTGGCCATTGCTGATAATTTCTCAATTTGCCGTTCACCTTTTGCGTCTTATTGACAAAAGCCTGAGACTTATTGGTAGATTTCTGATATTTCATGTCCATCTTATCGCCCTTACTTGTAAAGTAAGTTAGTCCTGGCGTAGACGAGCTTAAGCTTAATTGACCAACCTTGGCGTTTTTCAAAATATGGTTGGCAAACGCATTTAAAGTCTTGAATGCACTGGCGGGATATGTCTCTACTATCCAAGCTTTGTTACCTTTGATGTTTCTGTAGGCAATGTATACACTATTGCCCCCTTTCATGAATTCCCATCCACTCTTTTTAATGGTTTCCGTAATATTATGAGCGTAGCGATCCATTTCTGATGGCTTAACAGTTACTCCTATTAACGCATTCTCATGTTGAAATACCTGATTATATTTCGTATCTCCTGTTTTAAATTGTGCTTGCCTTTGGTCTGGGCTAGTATCTTTTAAATTAAAGTATCCTCCTGGCCACGCCACACCCCATTTATGAGACTGACCTCCACCCCTTAATTCGTTACCATCATAAGTGGAATAGAGACCATAGGTTTTATCAATCCATGAATATTTATAGACTGGGGAATATTTTAAATGTTTTTCACGATGTACGTAAGGGCTTACTCTATACTTTTCCGTACCAAGAGCAGCTATTTCACTAGGTATTCGGTAATCTGATGTTGCAAAAAGTGTGTCCTCGTAGCGTCCAGTAGACTTCCGATTGTGTCCAAATGCTAGCCAAGTAAATCCAACGTTGTTTTTACCACTATCAGTTTGTTTAAAATTACCTGGAGTTAAGGTGCGTCTTGTAGAGGATGCCCAAGCACCATCAATAATTTCTGGGGCGATTCCCGCAAACATAACATCTAAGACTTTTTTTGCTGTTTTTTTCATTTTGGGATCCTTAGTATAGTCATGTACTAGCAACCAAGAGTTAATTGTGTGCATTACATAATTGTTAGAATCATGCTCATTCAAACCTTTCTCAAAAAATCTTTGCGCTTCTTTGTAGAGATAATCACTAGCTTCCTTTCTGGCTTGCTCGGCAGATTTTTTTGTAGACCAAGAACCTTTATATCTTTCACCTAATATTAACGCACCAGATTTAAACATATATTTGTGATTTTCCGATCGTCCATCGTCTGGATCAAATGTGAAAATCTTTTTGATCGCTTTATTTTTCCTGGTACTACCCATCTTGTCACCATAGTTACTTATTGTATAAGTCATTGTCATAGTCATAAATGCTTCTACTCGTTTGTCTCTATGATTGGCATAATTAAATTTAATAAGTTCGTCTACGATACTGTTAGCGCGTTGAGTTTTTCCTCTTTCATATGCAGCTATAGCTTGATATACTTTGTTTTTGGGATCGCTAGATACTTTTTTATTTGCCCAATGTTCAGTTACAGTTTTTGCTCTGGTTTCAAAATTTACGCTGGCAAAACTAGGAGTTGCAGTTAATAAGAAACCACAAGTTGTAGCTGCGTAAATATAGCTAGATAATAATAGTTTTAAAGATTTCATCATAATGTAGTACCTTTAGCTTGTTTAAAAATTATTATTTTACTTAGTAATGTAAAGAAATCAATAACTTTGTTTACAAATATTATGTTAACCACTTAACTATAGAAATGGCAAGAGCTCATTTTGTTTACATTAATTTTATTTATAAACATTGCTTTTATAAATTTAGTTATCAGCTGCGTAACGTTGCTACATAGGTTTTTTTACGACTATCTCTTCTTATTTGTTCGGTAAACATACCGATTTCAAAATAGTCTTATGACAAAGTTTTTATATAGATAGACGATACTTATTTTATAGATAATCAGAAAAATTACTGACAGGTTTTTTAAAAATAAAAGTGTTTTTGTTGCGATCTCGTCAAAAATTAAAATAAATTTATTACTTGATGAATTTATTTTATATAAGATACAAATCACCGACAGTATTTTGTTCAATGATATGTAGCAAATTAGGCTAGAAAATATAAACTATATTATTGACTTTATTCAAGTCATATTTTGAAGACAAAAAAATAATTAGGTAAAGAAACTGAATTGAGTTGCAGTTAATTGCTTGATTTTTAAGAGGCGCGATCGCTCTCTAGTTCCCCATCTCATCGTGCTACTAATAACAAAATTATCACTAAGGCGATCGCGTTATATATAGAGAGTATTCATCCCAGTTAATTTTAAATCTCGGCAACTAGAAAACAGCTCGAAATGCCAACTCATACCGCCAAGATTCGGTTTTCAGGTTGCTCAACTTAAATAGTACGACGCAAATTGGCTGTTTTTTCCTACAAATATACTAATTTCGTCTTTTTATCATATGTTGATAGACTACTAAGATTGAAGTCCGTAAAACATAAAGAACAATGCGAAACAGTTTTTTTGGTGATTCGTTAGATAAAAGAACTATTAAACAACGAATTCGTAAGTTGAGTAAAGCAAAGGTGGGCTTTTATAGCATTGGTCTATACCCAGCCTCTCTAGCGTACAACTCCGCGATGCAAAAAACTGAAAAATCTTTATTGCTAGCTCCTCGTCCAGGTAGAGAGCTTATGGGAGCATTTTCGGCAGACGAAATTAGAGGTATGGATCCCAAGCACGTGGTGAAAATGAATCGGATGGCTCATCATAAAGAGGGAGAAGAGACGGTTTCCAATACTTTAGAATATTTGATTGATAAATGTGACTTAGTGCTTTTGGGCGCTAACAGTAAATATATAGAACAAGATCTGCTCTACGCCCGTAGTCTGAGAGAGAAACTAAATCGCCCTAACGTGGTACTTGCCTGTCTTGCGGGTTCTTTCAACCACGATGAAGAACAAAATAATTCATACGTACTCTGTGAAAAAAATCCTAATTTGGCTTTTTTCTCAGGTTTTCACCGCCATGGTGCGTTACGCGCTCCCGTTGATAGCTTTACTGCTAACTTTTGTCATCCCAATGCTTTAACAGCACTAATCGGCGCACAGATGCTCAATAAGCTTTCTCCAAATATTCAGGTTTCTCCAGGTATTCACAATGTAGAAGCTCAATATATTAAGGCAGCTAAAAACATGGGTTCTATTTTAGCGGGATTTGGGTATGAATATCATGGGGAAAATCCAGGAGTCCTACCAACATTACTAACGCTATTACTTAATCAGTGCCTCGACCAAGCAGCAACCGTCTCTATGTTTCGACGCGATCGCCATAAGCTATATCAGCAGCAACCGATAGCGTTGACCGAGTTAGGCTATGCCGTACCCAGGATCGAAGCTACTTTGAATAAAGGCGGTTTTACGGAAAAAGTACGAGACCACACTTTCTCCCAATTAACGGCGATCGTGGCAGATGCACGGGGTAGTATGATGCTTCCTGTAACAGGAAAGCCAACCAGAAATTTTCAGGCGGGACAGGTACTAGCTAGAGGAATGCTTGAACACGGTCGGTGTCCAATTGTTGTTGAAGAATTTGAGGAGTGGTGTGAACATGCTGGTATCAACAAAGGAGCTTTGGAAGGACTTAAGGCTTTGAGATATTGGCCACAAATTAAAGAAAAGTATTCTATTCCTGTTTACGATACTTCAATGGTTAATCTACTTTATAAAGGATTATATGGAAGCGAAAAAGAAAAAGATTTTGCTTTTGCAGTAATGACTCAAAGCCGAGAATTGTCAAATTATTGTCAAGAATCGGTTCGTCACACTCACAGCCGAAAATATGCAGAAGCACTTAACAGTATCGATCGCCTTGATGCTTTGGAACTAGTTTCTAACGCCGTTATTGCAGAAAATGCGATTAAAGCTATTTGTGATGAAGTAGCTAATGAAGAAAGGGAAATTAAGCCAGAAGATCCTGCATATTTACAGGTAATGGATTGTATCGAGCAGGGAGCGTAGTTTTTTGAGCTAGTTTATCGGGGAATAAGCGTCAACTATATTGTGGTGAAGTTGTCGTTAATTGCTTATTTGACTTTACATTATGTCATGTCTTAGCTTAATTATCCAGGTTAAAATTAAAATAAATATCAGGGTTTGATAACCAAGGAGGCTTTATGTTTCTTAAATCTAAATCTCATGGTGATTTGGTAGAGATCTTAGAAGTGCAAAATCTCTACGATCCTTTCAAACAAGAAATTATGGGTAGATTTCACGCAGGAGAAGAAATGCAAGATCCAGAAGCATTTCATAAATCCGAACTTGTTTTCCCTTCTGGGGAATCTCTGCCTCAATGTTGGTTAGATCCAGACTATCAGCATATTATGCACAAGCAGGCTAAGTCCGCTGTAGTTTAAACTCGACCCTAGATCGTTAAAAGACTTTTATCTCTTGATAGGTAGCAGCTAACAATTACCCTAAGTTATTTAGGCAAACTAAGAGCCTAGAGCTATTTTTGAGCGAATGAAACAGTTTTTATCTCTGCGCAAGATTGCTCAAAATCTATCTTATTAGATACTTGTCGTGGTTTTATGTACTACGTTACTTGCAACCAGATCTATAGTTGAACAGACAATCAGCCCGCACTCTCAGTCGCAGAAAGCGAAGCTTTCAAGTAGAAGAGTCGAGGTGAGTGTTACCACTGCACCCCTCTCGTCCGAAACCGAGCGTGAAAGATTTCCCTTCACTCGGCTACTCAATGTGTATTCCTATTTGGGAACTTTCTACAGTGGTTTTATGATTCAATAATCACGGGTATGTCATCTATCCACAAATAGTTGAGTTTTAGTAACTCTTGGGCTAATTTCTCCCAATATTGTGTTGATTTAAGTTCCCTCAATTTGGTTGAATCATAAGCCGTTTTTCGGTCATGGCAATGCCCATGAAGAAGTTGTAAGTTTTGCCATTCATCTTTACCTCCAAGTGAGATTGCTTGGATATGGTCGATTTCTAGAATGTCTTCTTCACGGAACTTCAAATTACACCAGGAACAACTACCCTTTTGTTGTTTGAGTAAAAATGCCTTACGTTGTGGCATCTCAGGGTGTCGTCCCATTCGGGTACTCCAGTAAACTAAGTCGCCGTCGTAGGGGCTTTTATCTCCTTTTACTTTCACATAATTATTGCTGCTACCAGCAAACTCTTGATGTTCGAGTAATCTAAAGGTTTTATCCTTGGTGGCGAAGACCCATTTTTTGTTGCAAAATTTTCGCCAGTATTTTCTTAATCCTTTACTGGCTTTACTTTTGCAGCTTATTTTTGCTCAGATCTTGCACCAAGAAAAATTGATGTGTTGAGTTATGGCTAAAGTGATTATGAATAGGGGATTGTGACTAGTTCTCTATCAAGTAAGTAGAACTTATTTTAATTGTTACGAGAAATCTGTGGGTAGAAATAATTTATTCAACCCGATGACCAACTTTTTCTTCATTACTATATAAATCTAACCAACTTTCTTTTAGA
>JADEXJ010000252.1 GCA_015207195.1 Pleurocapsales cyanobacterium LEGE 10410 | reverse complement strand
GTTCTTAATGATTGTGGGTTTTTTCTAAGTAGGTAGGCACAATAATTTATAACACCCAAACATCTCCCTAACTCCCTAACTCCCTAACCCCCCATCTCCCTACCTCCCCATCTCCCCAAGCTGACCAATTATCTTCTATTTAATTACTCCCATCTACTTACTATAGTTGATTCTTACCGACTTACTTAACACCGAATTAATATCTAATGCTATACAGCTTGGGGCTTGATTATGACCAAATCTAAATTTCGGTTTCCGCTTAAACCAACCAAAAACCCGAATTCCTCCAAACCTCCCCGCAGATCTTCACTAGCTCAAGGCGATCGCTCTTCTCAGAGAAATAAAACCGCCAAACCCCTACTAAGACTATTCTTGGTGTGGGGAGCTTTGGTTATTAGCACAATTGGTTTAGCCTCCAAGCTATATTATCTACAAATTGTTAATCCCTTGATTCGATACGAACAAGCCCCCAAAGAAGGTAAAAGATTAACTCAAATAGCTCAAGATCAACAAACAACAAAACTGCGTTTTTATATACCTCGTCGTCAGATTGTCGATCGCCAACAAAATGTTTTGGCAACAGATCGTATTACCTATACACTTTACGTTCATCCTTACTTATTTAAAAGAAATTCTCAGCCAGTGCCAGCTAGAGAAATTGCCGAGAAGCTTGCAGACATCATAGATGATAAAACTGCTGAAGAGTTAGAAGAAATTTTTGCCAAAAAAGACCGAGGTATTCGTTTGGCAGGAGATTTACCAGAATCAGTTAAAGAGAAAATTGCAGCACTACAAATTGATGGTTTAGATTTGAACCAAAACTATACCCGTTTTTATCCCCACAAAGAAATGGCAGCAGAGGTAACAGGCTATGTAAATCTCGATAGCAGCCGTATTCCTCAAGCGGGAGTAGAATACACCCAAAACAAACTTTTAGAACGTAAGCCAATTTCCTGGAAAATTAAGCGCAGCTTTAGTCAAGAAAAAGCCGTGTTTCATCCAGGGAGTTTGGAGCGATCGCAACAGCTATTTAACTTCGATGACTTGCGACTACAGCTAACTATTGACCTTCGCCTGCAACAAATTGCCCGTAATGCTTTGAAAGAGCAAATGGAGGAATATAAAGCCAAACGGGGAACCGTAATCGTGATGGATGTTCGCGATGGAGCGATCGCAGCTTTAGTATCAGAACCGACCTACGATCCCAATACTTACTATAAATATAATATTGAATTATTCAAAAACTGGGCAATCACCGATCTTTATGAGCCTGGATCGACATTTAAGCCAATAAATATTGCTCTGGCTTTAGATGCGGGAGTGATTTCTCCCCAGGATACGTTTAATGATACGGGAGAAATAAAAATCAAAGATGCCGTAGTACGCAATCATGACTTTACCAAAAAAGGCGCGAGAGGAAAAATGTCCCTGGCAAAAATCCTGCAACACTCTAGTAATGTCGGCATGATTAAGATCATGCAGCGCATGGAACCCCTCGACTACTATCGAGACTTACAAAAATTGGGGGTAGAGGACAAGCTAGAATTTGATATCCCTGGCTACACTACGGGTAGATTAAAAAATGAGGTGGAGTTTTCCGTTAGAGAAATCGAACCAGCAACTACGGCTTTTGGTCAAGGTTTTTCTCTGACCCCCCTCAAGCTCATTCAACTTCATGCAGCATTGGCTAACGAGGGCAAATTAATTACACCTCATGTAGTCAGGGGTTTGTCAGACTACAAAGGCTATCTACATTATTTTCAGCCACCTAACAGCAAACAAGTATTTTCTGCTGAAACTGCGCGTACTGTTTTAGAGATGATGGAAACGGTAGTTGAAGAAGGCAGTGGTTATGCAGCACAAATTCCAGGTTATCGAATTGCTGGTAAAACAGGAACCTCCCAAAAGGCAATAGATCAAGGTGGCTATGATGAAACAGCCAAGATTACTAGCTTCGTCAGTATGTTCCCCGTTGAAGCACCCCGCTACGCCGTTTTAGCGGTAGTTGATGAACCCCAAGGCGAACACACCTATGGCTCTACTGTAGCTGCACCCATAGTAGGGTCGGTGATTAAGGGCATAATTAATATTGAAGGGATCCCACCTAGCGAACAACCGTCTAAGGCTGAAGCAAATCCTTAGCAGTTATTTAAAATCCGCTAGTTATACTAGATAATAAGCTGTGACAAATGCAAATTCTAGAGACTCCTAGATTGACGCTACGATATATTACTATCCGCGATACTGATGCTTTAATGCCAATTTTGGGCGATCGCGAAGTGATGCGTTATTCGATTATTGGTGTTCATGACCGCAAAAAGATTAGGCAATTTATTGAACAGAGATTACTCTCTTACTTAGAATGTGGTTTTGGTTTATATGGATTGATTAATCGAGAAAACAACCAGTTAATTGGCTACTGTGGTTTTTTTGTTCAGACGGTCGAACAGCAAAAAGAGGTAGAAATAGGCTATCGTTTAGCCAGGCAATATTGGGGGAAAGGGTTAGCCACCGAAGCTGCCCAGGCAGTCTTGAAATATGGGCGGGAAAGATTTAACTTTAAGCGTTTTATCTGCTTAATCGATCCTGAAAATATACGCTCCATTCGCGTCGCTCAAAAGCTAGGGATGAAGTTGGAAAAAAACATCATTTATTACGGTTTGAACGTAGCAATGTATAGTATCAATTATGATAAGTAACATTCCCCCACCTAAATCTTTCTGGTCGAACCGCTACCAAGGGGAATCATCGGTGTCTAAACTATACATCAAATCTATATCTCTAGGGATATACGATTAATACTACAAAGTTACTAAACTAAATTTATCAAGATCGAAGTGTTTGGCAAGACATTAATTACATGACCTATAGGTCGCCAGAAAAAATTACCAATCCTTGGTTGAAACGATACATCTTAATTGGATATGCAGCTAAAGGAACTATCTATCTGTTGATCGGCGTATTGGTAGTTCAGGCAGCAATAATTTCGCGTCAAGAAGCTACAGGGACATATCTCAGCTTGACTTGGTTGGCTAGTCACCCCTTAGGAAAGTTGTTCGTTTTTTTCTTAGCCATTGCTTTGATGGGGTATGTAATACGAAGATTACTCCAGGCAATATATATGCCAGGATCTTCCCAGGTTTCGGGTTGGAAGCGGTTTGGCAAACGTGTTGGTTATATAATGAGCGGTTTTACCTACACTGGCGTTGCTTATAGTGCCATGAATATAGTTTTTGAATTGGGAGAACATGACGATACGATTGAAGATTTGGCAGACGAACTGTTTGAGCAACCTTTAGGCGAATGGCTGATCTTTCTGGGAGGAGTTGCCACGATAACTATCGGGATCTTTTACATTTTTGGAGCTTATACTGGCTCTTATATTAGCGAATTTGAGTCGGCAGAGATTCACCGTCAGTTAGAGCAGTGGTCGAGGCGCATTGGCAAAATAGGCGTAGCTGCTAGGGGTGTTTCCTTTGTGTTGAGTGGTGCTTTATTAATCCAGGCTGCCATTGTGGGTAATTCAGAACTGGCTGGAGGATTGCAAAATGTCTTTCGAGTGTTGGCGACACGACCGCTGGGTTTACTGTGGTTGCTAGCGATCGGTGTAGGTTTAATTGGCTACGGATTGTATATGTTTGTTGCTAGCGGGTATCGGCGTTATGCTCTTAGATAAGATATATTTTGGTTTGAAAACTGGCAAGAGATTACTGACCAAAGCGATCGCCATGGTTGCTTTTGCTCAACTATCTGCCTGTATCGATACCGAAATCGTCAGCGATCGCGGATATCTGGTAGCCACTGCGGAAATAACGGAAAATATCGACAGCTTTATTGGGCAATCTATCTTAGTTCGTAATGATGTTTTAGAAGCAATAGACGAAACAGGCTTTATTTTAGATAAAGATCGAGCCTTGGATGGCGAGACTATTTTAGTTATAAATACCTCGGCAACTTCCTTGATGCTGCTTGGCGATCGCACTCCCGAAGTTTTGGTTAATGGTCAAGTGAAGCGATTGAGTCTAAGCAATATCAAACAAGAATATAGTTTAAACCTCGATCCCAGCCTTTATGCTCGATACGAAGGAAAACCTGTAATTATTGCGACAACACTGATTTATTCACCCGATCCAGGGGATCCTGTTGCTCGACCAGAAATCTACTATGACAAACCTTTGGCAATTAAAGGGGAAGTGGAAGATGTCAAACAACATGGCGTGTTTGAACTGGATGAAGAACAAGTATTTGGCGGAGAAGATCTACTAGTAGTGCAGGTTAATTCCAAAATTCAGCTATACAACGAACAGAGCGTCATCGTATATGGGATACTGCGTCCATTCATCGCCGATGAATTTGAACGAGATTACGATCTAGGGTGGGATCCAGCGATTTGGACGAGGATGGAAACCGAATATAACCAAAAGCCAGTACTAGTCACCGAAAAAATTCAACTTATAAACTAGTGCTTACTAAAGATTGGCGATTTATTACACAACAGATAAAAAATACTAAAATACCTAAAGACGAATTCTTAGATAGAACAGATGAATCCCGATCAAGTAAATTGCGCGGTAGATTGCACTAACGGCTGTGTTTTAGGCGATCGCTGTCCCAACAAAGAATACAAAAATGAAGCCTCCGAGTTCATCAACAGTACTTCTTTAGACAAAATGCTAGAAATGGCAGAGATCGCTCGGATGAAAAAGTTATCTGAGCCACCAAAGTGGATAATTCCTGACGAGATTTAAAATAACGACAATGTTAGGGGCGAGGCAATCGCCCTGATATTTTTACAAACTTGGTTGTTTTTTGTGCCATTCTGTCGCCCGTTCATAGGCATGGGCAGTATGAAACAACAGATCTTCCCGCAGGACATTACCAATCAACTGCAAGCCAATCGGTAAACCTTGGTTATCAAAACCGCAGGGAATACTCATTCCTGGCAAACCTGCCAAATTGACGGGAATAGTCATCAAGTCCAAAAGATACATACTCAAAGGATCTGTGGTTTTATCCCCTGCTTTAAAAGCGGTGGTAGGGGCAGTAGGGGCAACCAAGACATCTACGTCTTTAAATGCCTGCTCAAAATCCTGTTTGATTAAAGTACGAACTTTTTGCGCCTTGAGGTAATAAGCATCATAATATCCCGCCGAAAGCGTATAGGTGCCGATCATAATACGCCGTTTTACTTCTGCCCCAAAACCAGTCGCCCGCGTCTTGGTATACATCTCTAACAAGTTATCAGAGTCTTTTCGTATTCCATACTTGACCGCATCATAACGAGCTAAATTAGCCGAGGCTTCTGAAGGAGCAATAATATAATAGGCAGCAATCCCATAGCGGAAGCGAGGACAGGAAATTTCCTTGACTTCTGCACCTAGTTCTTCTAATTTGGCGATCGCCTGCTGCACCTTCTCGGCAACTTCAGGATCTAATCCTTCCCCAAAAGTTTCTTTGATAATTCCTACTTTTAAGCCTGGTTTTAGTTCTGGCTGTAAATATTGAGTATAGTCGGGAATGTCAACCTTAAGGCTAGTAGAGTCTCTAGGATCGTGTCCTGCGATCGCATTTAATAAAATTGCTGAATCCTCGACGGTGCGAGAAAAAGGACCAATTTGATCCAAAGAAGAACCAAAAGCTACTAAGCCAAAACGAGAGACTAAGCCATAAGTTGGCTTTAAACCTACTACACCACACAATGAAGCTGGCTGACGAATCGATCCTCCCGTATCCGAACCCAAGGAAGCCACACATTCCCCCGCAGCAACCGCAGCAGCCGAACCACCAGAAGAACCTCCTGGTACTCGTTCCAAATCCCAAGGATTAGCGGTAATCTGAAAACTAGAGTTTTCTGTCGAACCTCCCATAGCAAATTCATCTAGGTTAGTTTTACCGACAAATACCGCCCCTGCATCCTTGAGTTTTTGAGTAACAGTAGATTCATAAGGCGGTACAAAGTTGGCTAGAATCTGGGAAGCACAGGTAGTTTTAATCCCTTTGGTACACATATTATCTTTAATACCCAAGGGAATACCCTCCAGCATTCCGATAGATTCGCCTGCTGCAATTTTGTCATCTATTTCTTTGGCAGTGGCTAGAGCTAGATCGGCAGTTACAGTAAGAAACGCTTTGATTTTTGATTCTACTGTTTCAATCTGTTTTAATGTGGCTTGAGCAATTTCTACTGCGGTACGTTCTTTGTTGACTAATTGCTGATGTAACTCTTTTATACTTCCTTGATACATCAAATTTCCTTTATTTAATAGCGATGAAGACTTAGTTGTTTTATCTTGTTCTAGTTACTTTTGGCAACTTTAGAGCGAGATCGAACTACAC
>JADEXJ010000251.1 GCA_015207195.1 Pleurocapsales cyanobacterium LEGE 10410 | reverse complement strand
CATTTTTTCAGGATATAATTCATGAATTACTTCATTTTTCGCCTCACAAAATGTCTTATTATCTTAAGGGAATGAAGGCTGCTTCCCTCATCCAGTCTACTTTGTGACTTGGTTGTCGCCCCCGCAGCAAGAAATTATGATTTGCAAATGAATAGATAAAATAGAGGCTTATCATTACACATTCAGCAACGCCATTTTTACGCATTCATTATAGTTATTGATTGTTTAAGATTAGCTATTTTAAGCTAACTAATAACTAACTCTACACATACAGGGCTATTTCATTCTGAACCATACTATTTTGTGCATTGACGAAAATAGGTGATTTTAATTACCAGATAGTTTAGCGATCATAATCTAAAAGTCAGTAAAATCGTTGGTGAAATTTAGAATGAAATGACCCTGCTACACATATCTAACAATCAGTCATGAACTCACTCAAAATAAATTTTCGCTTACGGCGCATTGCAACCATAGGCGCGATCGCGTTATTGACCCTAGCTTCAATTGCAGCCTTATCGGGGATTGCGATCGCCTTTTACTATCAACCTACCGCAGCAGCTGCCAATCAATCTCTAGCACAAATTAAAAGTACTATTCCCAATGGCTGGCTTATTTTAAGCTTACACAACTGGGCGGGTAACGGCATTATTGCTGTTTCTTTGATTCAAATTATCGTCCTATTTTTAGGTAGACAATTTCGTCGCAGCTGGTTGACAGCTTGGGTAAGCGGTATCTTACTAACTCTATCAACGATTGGTTTGGGCTGAACGGCAATGATTTTAGCTTTGAATCAGCTTGGTTTTTGGCGTTTAAAGGTAGAGTTGAGCATTCTTGAAAGTGTGCCTGTAGTCGGCACTACCATCCGTAATTTTTTAACGGGAGGAGGTGGAATCAATACCACTACTATCGTTCATTTCTATACCATTCATAGTTATGTTTTGTGCGAATGACGCTATTCTGGCTGGCATCGTCGATGTCTGTAGCATAAGGATCGCTAACATCTACCCATTCGTCGGGTTCTAAAAACCAAGACTTAGACTGGACGCGAAATTTATACTGATAAACTCCATCTTCTAGCTCGATTTTAGTTTTAAAATAACCGCGATCGTCCTTCTCCATTGAGATTTCCGACCAGTCTGAAAAGCAACCTTTCAAAGTTACCTGCTGGTTGTAAGGAGCAAGTAACTTAAATTCAATCGAGCTAGCCATTGTTTAATTTTTAAATATAATATATTGAGGGAGGTAAAAGTGATTACTTACTTCTACCTCCCTTGGCTTTCTAATTCTCTCAAATTCAAGTCGGGCGATCGCCATTACTAAAAAGCACTCTATAGGCAGGAATTTCTACCGTATTGTCGTATCGGCGATTATTAAAGTCAGACTCGTTAGCATCCTTGCAATAGATAACGGCACTGCACCACCAAAAAACGATCGTCTTGTAGGGACGAGGTTCTAGGCTCTACTTTTCTCTATCTCAAACATTAAATATCTCTTACTCATGGAGGAGGAGCTATTGACAGATAAGTTTCTAGACTAACGGTATACCTTCACTAAATCACATTATCTCGATCGGCGATTGCCATAAAGGCATTCCCCCAACCATCGCGATCTGGGCAATAACTCAAAAAAATTATGTTTAAATGCGATCGCTCTACAGTCTTTAGACAAACTTTGCTCGATGCTTCTATTAAAAACCCCCTTGGTTTTCGAGAACGAGACTTAATACCCCTGTTCGATAAATATCAACGTAATCGACAAATTGCGATTGATGTTTTGAGTTTTCTTACTTATGTTTTAAAGCTACCAACTCTTCCTTTCTTAAGGCATTGGCGACACAGTAATTTTGCTCTGTTAAACCGCAAAGACAAATGGTTTAGAACTTTAAGTCGCAGCAACAATAATACTCCTAAACAGACAAATCAGATCCAGTAGAACAATATCCCTGACATTTATCTTCATCATTAGAAACCATGACTGAAACTACTAAAGCTTTTTATCGCCGACCAATAATTATTGCAGGAGTACTCTTAGGTTTAGGTCAAGCTGGTTTCTTCGACGGCATCTTTTTCCATCAACTGCTGCAATGGCATCATATGTTTACCAATCTTGAAAGCAGTAAGACCGTAGCGGGTTTGGAATTAAATACTTTGGGGGATGGTATATTTCACGTAGTTGACTGGCTGTTTACCCTAGCGGGGATTATCGTCCTTTGGAATGCAGTTAAGGCAAAAAATACACTTCTTTCTACCTCCACTTTAATCGGTTCTTTTTGTATCGGTGCTGGCTTGTTCAATGTTATAGAAGGTATTCTCAGCCATCATGTTTTTGAGATTCATCACGTCAAGCCTGGAGACTATCAACTATGGTGGGATCTTGGTTTTATCGGCGCGGGAATCTTCTCAGTAGTAATCGGCTGGATAATTCTATCTCGCGATAATAATCTTGTCTCCAATGGCTAGTAAAAAAGTTCTCAACTATCTTAAAAAAAAGGCGATCGCGCGATCGCCTTTTTAGTCGCAACTATCAAATTCTAAGCATTGATTTGTTCGGTTGAAGCCGTGGGATTTTTGGCAAAGAAACCATAGTAAGCTGCGATCGCACCTGTCAGCCCATTCCACCAAATATTGTTGCCAAAGATGGGCATAATACCAAAGATTTGGTTGAAAAGTCGTCCGTTACCAGTTTTGGATGCTGCAATACCTAATATACCTACGAAAACATGAAATAAGTTGTGTATTAGGTTGGTTGGGAACACACCAAGTAATAAGCTAAAGCCTTTAGTATAGAGGCTATCGGCATCTAAGGGAATGCCCGAATCAAATGTTTCTCCAGGAATGGTAGTAAAAGCTGGAATAAAGCCAGCAATACCCAAGATTAGGAAGAGAATGCCCAGGGTTAAGGCACAGGTTTGTTGTAATTTCATAATTTGCGTTTTTGTTGTGTTTATTGTGTTTATTGTGTTTATACTTTTGCGTCTTAGCGTCTTAGCGCGAGATAGAGACAATAGCTGTGATGCTTACTTAAGAACTAGGTTTGCTAGTGCTGTGTAGGCGAGGATCGGGTTGTGGAGGATCGGGCATTTCTGATTCGCCTTCAGGATTTTCCAAATACTCAAATTCGCCTTTGCCATCGGGAGAAGATCCTTTTGCCCAACGTCCTTCTTTACTTTGAGAACCTTCCGAAAGATTCCAAAATTGATAGGAAGCGTGTTGTTTTTCTTGTGATTGAGGGAATGAACTGGGAATTGGCAAATCTTCCAAGCCATCGTCTTTTAGTTCTTCGAGGGCAGCAATCCATTGATTTTGGTGCATTGTATCGCGGGCAATCATATAGGCTAGAGTATCTTTGACTCCAGGATCGGTTGCCATTTCGTAGATTCTAACCGCCTGTAAACGTCCCTGGGCTTCTGCCTGGACGTTGGAATAAAAATCTGCCATTAAGTTGCCTGAAGCAGTTACATAACGACCATTCCAAGGATATCCCGTACTATCGGCTGGTAACGCACCACCACCACTAACGGTAGCGTGTTGAGGATTCATGCTAGCCATAATGACGTCTTCGGCTTTCATTCCCCCCATGATCCCCTGCATGATAGGGTCTTTTACGGCTTCTTCTTTTTGCTCTAAAGGCGCGTTGTCTAAAAGATAAGCCATAGTGGTTGCCAGCATCTCAATATGTCCGATTTCTTCGGTGGCAATATCGAGCATCATGTCTTTGTATTTGGCAGGACCGCGACAGTTCCAACCTTGGAAGAAATACTGCATCATCACGGTCATTTCTCCGTAAGGACCGCCGATTAATTCCTGCATTTTCTTCGCTAATATGGGGTCGGGTCGTTCTGGTTTGGTAAAATACTGTAGTCTTTTTTTGTGATAAAACATATAATTCTTTTGAGGTCGAAAGTTCTCAGCTTGGGAAGGAGATAGTTGTCCAGACTCCATCCTCCCAAGTTCGAGCAGAGTAACGTTAAATAGGCGCGATCGCATCACGGAAGATAATATTGCTCAGATCGAACTAAAAAGGATAGTTAAACCGCAGCCACTTTAAAACTAGGAGTTTTAACGTTAACTGTTCGTAGGTAATAGGTAGTAGGTAATAGGTAATAGGTAAAAATCGTATCTTGCTATTTGACTCGCGGAATTTTGAATTCAAAACTAAGGTTTTCGCGCTTTCAGACAGGGTTTAATTAGACCTAAACAACGGGAAAATTTGTTAGAAATGGGCGATCGCTATAAAGATATAGTATTACGGTGTTGTGTTAGGACACTTATTACTTATTACTTATTACTTATTACTTATTACTCATTACTTATTACTTATTACTTACGAGCAGATAAATAAACTTGTCCTAATCCAACTTTGTACGGCTATCAATCGCCCATTATCCAGCTTGGGCTTAAATCCAATAACCGTTGTTATTAACTTCGCAAATTACTTTAATAGATGTGTCTTTAGAAAGTTATAGATGCTCTCAATCTTTGGAGATAAATTGTGAAGCTGCCATTTTAAGGTTTGAGAACGACTTTGGTACAGTTGTCTTCTTTATTGCGGAACATCTTATAGCCCTTGGGGGCATCATCAATACTCATCTGATGAGAAATCACAAACGAGGGATCGATTTCTCCTTTTTGGATGCGCTCTAGTAAAGGCTGGAGATACTTCTGGACGTGGGTTTGACCAGAACGCAGGGTAAGACCCTTATTAACAATTGCTCCTAAAGGAACTTTATCGACAAAGCCACCATAGACCCCAGGAATAGAAACCGTGCCTCCTTTGCGACAGGCAACAATGGCTTGTCTTAAAGCTGTAGGTCTTCCTGTTTCTAGCTTGACTCCCTGTTTGACCTTATCGTAGGCTGCCATCGCGTCCGTACCGTGTGCTTCCATACCAACGGCATCAATGCAGCGATCGGGTCCTCTACCGCCAGTCATTTCTTTGAGGGCTTCTCCTACATCGACTTCTTCGTAATTGATAATTTCTGCCCCACCCTGTTCTTTTGCCATTTGTAACCGTTCGTTAAAGCGATCGATCGCAATTACCCTAGCTGCACCCAGCATATAGGCACTGCGAATCGCAAATTGTCCTACAGGACCACAACCCCAGACTGCTACGGTATCTCCTGGTTCGATATCGGCATTTTCGGCTGCCATATAGCCAGTGGGAAAAATATCGGTGAGGAACAATACCTTATCGTCTGACAAACCATCGGGAACTTTGATGGGACCGACATCTGCATAGGGAATGCGAGCGTATTCTGCCTGTCCTCCTGCATAGCCTCCGAGTAAATGGGAATAGCCATAAATACCCGAAGGAGAATGTCCGTAGAATTTTTCTGCCATCCAGGTATTAGGATTGGAATTGTCACACAACGACCACAAGTCTTTATTACAGAAGAAACAGCCACCACAGGCAATAGTAAAAGGTACTACTACGCGATCGCCTGGTTTTAAGTTGGTAACTTCTTTGCCAGTTTCGACTACCTCTCCCATAAATTCGTGACCCAAAATATCTCCAGATTCCATAGTCGGAATATTACCCTCATAAAGATGGAGATCCGAACCACAAATGGCGGTGGAGGTAACTTTAATAATGGCATCGCGAGGATTGAGAATCTTGGGGTCACTTACGGTTTCGACGCGAACATCCTGCGCGCCGTGCCAACATACAGCTTTCATAATTTTAAGTTTTGATTAGTGTGAGTTGAAGCGATTTCTAGAACTGATTTCTCGGTGTAGAGCGATCGATGCGTCAGTTGCAGTCAAACTTTACCAATTAGTTGGTGTATCGATACTAAAGCCTGTAGCGAACAATAGAGTCATACAAAGCAAAGCGACAGCGATCGAACGGCGTAAAATAGAAAACATTGAATGATATCTCCTGATTGAATATCGATAAATTTAATCTGTATACTGGGATTAGATTTCTTGGGTGAGATTGGGGTCAAGGGTTAAAAGAAAAGGCTAATAGCTAATAGCTACCCTCGCAGATAGATTTTCCGCTTCCGAACTAACATTATTCAAGAACCTTGAGGTTGTCCTTCGGTGGTAGCGATTTCTCCCGTTTCCATTAACTGTTTAAAGCGATTTAACTCATCCCCAATTTGTTCTTGGGGTGATTCGCCAAATAGTTTGGCGATCGCTATAGTCAGCTAACACCTCTTTTAAAGAGTGTTGGTGTAAGTTTTTAATTACCAAAAAGCTATTGATAATTTCTTGACTTGCGATCGCTCCTTCTTGATTCGTTTGAGCGACTTTTTCCATATAAATATCTAAGTACTTATCAAACTAACTAAACTTTAAAAAAATCTAATAGCTCTATCTTTATTATTTGACGGTACGATCAAATTTGCTTCAATCCTAAGATAGACAATTGAATTATTCACTGACGTTACGCAAAAGCTATCATATTGAAATGGATATCAAGCTTTTGGAATTATATAGCGACTACATCATAAGTTCATTTGGGCAGATAACAGCCACGGGATTATCAAGGGCATTGTCANGAAGTA
>JADEXJ010000035.1 GCA_015207195.1 Pleurocapsales cyanobacterium LEGE 10410 | reverse complement strand
GGAGTCAAAGTTTTATCTCAAGAGTTAAAGCACTATCAACCCTTCTGGCAAAGATCTGAAACTTTACCTAAATGGGATATCACAATTATTCCCACCTAATTGGTATCTTATTTTCTTGCATATCCCTTATTGAAGTACCCGCATTGCATCAAGAATATACTCAAGGATTAACTCTCTGGCAACACAAAGTAATCAAACAATTAGCAAAACTTGAAGCAGATAAAATCGATATCGTGGCTTTGGCTTTAGCTAAAGAGAAGATTCAAACGATTGTAGAGGGAGAGTGGAAGAAGACCAAGAGAGGCAAAACTCGTCAATCTATGGCTAGATGGCTGAGTATAGAAAGTCATAAGTCTGCTAATAAGACAAATAAAGAAATTTTGCCAAAATTAGAGTTAAATCAAGACAATTTTACTAAAAAAATCGCTGAAGAAACGATTGTCAGTGAGTTTACTTCTCTAAAGGGAATCTCCAATTGTGAAAGTGCGATCGCTAATCCTTCGATCCCATTAAAGCTAGAAGCTCATTCTGTGAAAGTTATTCAAAGCAGAGCAGAATTAGACTTAGAATTACAGGAAGAAGACAGGGAATCAGAGTTAATAGATGAAGTGACAGTAACTCAGACAGAAGAATTAGAGTCAGCAAATAAGGTAGAACAGATAGAGGTAGAGGTAGAGGTAGAGTTAGAGTTAGAAGCAGAAGAAAGTTGGCAGCCAGATTTGTCGGGATGGAGTGTTTTTAAAAATTTGTCTACATAAGGAGAAATACTATGTCATCAACCAAATCGAAGTTTAGGTCTATGACTTTGGCTCAACGACTAAAGGTAGTCAACAGTACATATATTTCTTATCCTCGATTTGATGAAATTCTTGGTGCAATTGAATACTGTCATCATTTCTCTAGCTGCAAAGATGAGCCAGAATGTTTGTTCCTCTCTGGACATACAGGAGTAGGTAAGACTACTATTTATCACACTTATGCCAGCAAATATCCTCAATACATCACCTGCGACCGCACGGTGATTCCGATTCTAGCCGTAACTATTCCCTCCCCTGCAACAGTCAAAGCAGTTGTCTCTAAACTTCTATGGCAGCTTGGCGATCCTGCCTACGAAAAAGGTTCGATCGGCAAGCAAACAATCCGCCTGATAGGTCTAATTAAAGATTGTGGGGTTCAGCTCATCATCTTAGATGAGTTTCAGCATTTTATCGACCGAGATTCAGCTAAAGTACTCAAAACAGTGTCAGACTGGCTTAAAACTTTAATTCTGGATACAAATCTTCCAATTGTTCTGATTGGTTTGCCTGAAGCTGAACAGATTCTGAAATTGAAAGAGCATTCTCAACTAAGTCGCAGATTTGCTAACAGATGTCATCTGAGTCCATTTGGTTGGCATTGTGATAGCGGAGAAGAGTTTCGGACTTTTCTGCATTTATTAGAGTCTCAGCTACCGTTAGAATCTGACTCAAATCTATCTGGGTTGAATCTAGCCAGAAGATTTTATTATGCTTCTGATGGAGTTATCGCTTACACAATGAAGCTAATTCGTTATGGGACTTATTTGGCTCTCCAGCAGGGAAAAGAACAATTGGATCTATCTATACTGGCTGTGGCGTTTGAAAAATACGTTCATGCCGATAAACCAGATAAAGTAAATCCTTTCTTGAGCGATGAATTTGAAATTTATCAGCCACATTCAGGTTCTTCAGAACATGTTGAAGCAACCAACAGTCGTTTGAGATCTGCCTCAAAAAAGACTCCCGCAAAACTCAAAGCATCTTCAGTTTTGACGACGAGGTAAACTTTAATTTTGGCTCACGACCGTACAAATTGCTATGTACACCTCAACCCTATCATGATGAGAGTTTGGCAAGCTATATATTACGTCTATCTGAAGCCAATTACTATGAATCCCCCCACTGGATTCTTCGACTAGTGAGTTGTTCTGCTAATCGAGTTTTAAAATTCGCTCTCGATCGTAGTAAAGTAACAAAACTCAGTCAGTTAACTGGTATAGACGATCGATTACTCCAGTCAAAAGCTTTTAGAGCTATAAGGGGACATTATTTTATCAGTTATGAAGTAAATCAAAAAGCAACTCACTTATGTCCAAAATGCTTGAAAGAATCAAGTTATGCTCGATTTTTATGGGATGTTGAAATTAACAAAGTCTGTCACATACACAGATGTAACTTGGTTAACAAATGCCCTCAATGCCGTCAAACAATTAAATGGTTAAGACCTAGTATCATTAAGTGTAGATGTGGCTTTGATTTTCGCGACTCGGCAGTTACTAATGCTACAGATAGCCAAGTAAACTTTGCGCTTTATCGGGCTGGATGTTGGGGTAACTCTGAATGTATGAAACTAGCTAAAGCAGCTTATGGAGAAGATAATCCATTATTTTGTTTGTCTTTCAAGCAGTTTGAGCAGTTGTCGAGCTTTCTGAAATTTGATATTGGAGTGTGTCTGAGACATCAAGGAGATTTAAGAATGTCTCAGGAGGTGTTGAATAAATTTCATACAAAATCCAATTTACTTTCTTCCCAGGAGTTAGTGTTCGATTTTTTTCAGGGCTGGAAACACAATATCAATTATCTCTTTCAATGGCACGAAGATAACTCGATTGGCAAAAACTCAACTAGGCATACTATTTTAACTATGGTTTTCCGCTTCGTTGAGTTGTCTAGCTTGCTGCCTATCAATTGCTTCCTATCAAGACAGTTAGAAATTGCTCTGAGGAAATATCTTTGTAGCTACAACGTCATACAGATTGAAATAGTTTATCGCTACTCTAATGGTTATTGTAGAGAAAAATTAGATTTAGATCGAATAGAAGATTGGCTGCCAAGAGTGGGTGGAATGCTAGATTGTTCCAAACTCACTTTAACCAGACTAATTTGGGTTTGCCAGCATATTAAGTCTCTTCGTTGGCTCAAGGGTTGTTCGGCTTGGCAGATAGTTCTGAATCGACCGCTGACAAAACTGATTGAGTTTAAATCTAAGTTCGTGACGTTATAATAAATTGTAATAACATTGCTCTTTTTTACTTTGCGCTAATGTCCGATAACTCAAATAACAATTACCCAGTCTCTCCAGCCAAGATTGGCAATCAAGATGGATATCGTTTACCTCGCGCTTTTTCTAAGGATCATCCCGAACTCGTTGGTGCTAGCGGTCATGTTGAAGTTTTGGATGAGAATACGTTGTTAGTTCGTCTGAATCCTATTGAGAAAACAGAAGAAGACAAAGATGATGTGATGATGAGTTTGTTTCTAGACTTTTTGATGAAGTCTGCTGTTGAAGAACCTGAATCTCTTGTGGCATATACAGAAAATATGAGTACTGAGGCAAATGAATTATTGGCTGGGGTTGATATCGATGAGGACGCGACACCTGAACTTGGTTCAGGTGCGCGAGTCGTCCGTGAAGATTAATGGGTGGGCTATTTTGTTTCATCCTTTATTCAATGACCAGTGGCAGCAGCTACTTCATCAGGTAAAGTCTTTACGTTCGCGTTTGTCAACTGACGACTTTGTTAAACATCCGCAAGTCAAGCTATTCAAAGCTCTTACCATCGGGATTGAGGAAAAAATTCCGACAGACCCCTTAGCTTCATACTTTGCTTTAAGGAAGCCATTGGATAAATATAGTCGTCTCAAGAAAATGGGTTTGCCTAGTCGCTACCGACTCTTCTTTAAGGTATTTATACAACAAAAGGTAATTATTATTTTATGGTTGGGTTTTCCTAGGAAAGACGAGCGACCCCGCGTCGCCGTCAGGCGCAAGGGAACGCGCGAGGAAGAGGGAGATAAGAAAGACTGTTATCGCGTTTTTGCCAAGATGGTTAAAAAAGGACAATTCCCTCTCTCACTGAAAGATCTTATTGATTTGGATAATGGGCAGGAAAGCTAATCCTAAATGTATATACTGTGCCAAGAATTACCGCACCGAAGACGAGGCAAGAGAAAAAAACGCCGAGTGTTATGTCGAACATAACTGCCGTGTTAAACGCTATCGTCTAAGATCGGCTAACAAAGTTAATGCTAAACGTCGCGCTAATAGTGCCAGAGAAAAAGGAATTAAGACTTTAACACCAATTCCTCCTGAAGCATATCGCGCTGAGTTGGAAATCTACGGCAAAGAAAATCAGTTTGTTCATGCAATCGCTCTCAAGATCTATCAAGGCAATAAACTTACCCATCAAATGTTACCGCAGCACACGCAGGGACTTAGACAGCCTGAGCTTGAAGACTATATCAACAAACTGCTAGCTCATCTAAAGACTGAATACGGAATCGATTGTTTTGGGTTAATTTATTGGCTTAATGCCGATGATTGTCCTGAATGCAAGGTTCACTCAGAAAGACCACAATGTTAATTTGATAAGTTTGGAATGAACAATCGTGGTGTACTTCCAATTGTCAGATTTTTTCATTTTATGCGCGAATTAGTTCGGATTTTTTCATTTTATGAGTTAATTATTTTCAACTTATGTGTTAATGACTATGCTCAAAGCACTGAAAACTCGTAGAGATATTTTCAACTTATACTATAACTAACAGGAAGAAAACCCAATCCCACCTGCCTCTACTGTGCCAAGAACTACCGTACAGAAGACGAGGCTAAAGAAAAGCATCCAAAATGTTATGTCGGGCATAATTGTCGGATCAAACGCAATCGCCTGAGAAATCCTGGCAAAGTAAATGCCAAACGCCGTCAGAATGCGGCAAAGAAAAAGGGCATCGCTACAATAGAGCCTATACTACCAGAAGCATATCGGGCAGAACTAGAAATTTACGGTAAGGAAAATCAATTTGTTCATGCGATCGCTCTTAAAATCTACCAAGGCAATAAGCTATCTCACCAGATGTTGCCACAGCATACTAAGGGACTGAGACAGCCAGAGCTGGAAGAATATATTAAAAAGCTTTTAAGTTATTTGGAGACGGAGTATGGAATCGATTGCTATGGACTAATTTATTGGCTAAGTCCTGCTGACTGTCCTGAATGTAAAAGCAAGGTATTTACCGATAAAATTTTAAACTAAGAACAATGGATTACTCCTTTGGCGACATTATCCAACAGGTAAATAAAATTGATTCATCACACATAAAAGATGAAATTAAATTACGGCGAACGGGTGAGCTTTTTTATCTGGGAAGTGTTTGTCTTTTGGCGCAAGCAGAAGCAGCCTTGGAAAACGCCCAACAAGATAATGTAGATTTAACGGATACTCTTATAGACAATAGCTTTTGTCAATTTTTAGCTTCTCTGACTCAACAAAGTATAAGCACTACTTTTTTACAAAAATATTTGAAACCTCAGAGTAAAGTTAAGTACGAACGAGAAACATTTCATAAAATTCAATCTTTAACCTCGTCTGAAGCGGTAGGTTTATTTGACCTCGATCTAATTGAATCCCAAGTCATATCTCTGGCTCATGACGAAGATATTAATGCTTGGACCCAGCAAGTAACAAAATGTCTTGAATCAAATGTAGAAATTAGTACTCTACCTCAAATCTCCAAAGCAACTGCTTTGTCTATAGCTCAAGTATTTATTTCTTTACTGTTTGGTGATTTTGAACTGCTACAGTCAGGAGATTTTTATGAGGGATTTGCGATCGAGGTCAGATCGAGAACTAGCTGATATAACATCATATCCTCTAGATAAACGGCGTTTTTCAGCTTTGTAGTAAAGCTCTATCCCTGTTTGATAATTGGGACAAACAGTAGAAATAGAGCGACCCAAATCTCTTCTTACGTGGTTCTACATGGCGGGGAAACCCCGCATGTAGAACTTTGCTGCCGAACCCCAGGTTTTCCTGAGTAGCCAATTACCCCACAAGTCTTGGCATAGTTCGATGATGTAGAATCTGCGCGCGTTGCATCAAGAATTTTGTATCCTTTTGCCAAGAAGAATATAGATATTTGTCTAATTGATAACTCAACACGTAATTATTTTAGCGTTCTAGCTTATCGATACTAATACGACTACATCGATCGCTTCATTAGATCTTTACCAACGGTCAGAGCAGGCTCCGTCGTTTTACGGCGGAGTAATCTCTGACTTTTTTTAAGATCGCGCTTTGGCTAACGCAAGTAGAGCGGACACAACTTTTTAAACCGCTTATGTGAATGAATGTAAATACTCAAATATCTGGAATTAATACCGTCGAACAAGCGATCGCACTTCTGGGTCAATGCTCTGTTATTTCAGGAATTGGCGATGCTGTTAAATATCTGGAACATAGAGCATTAAGATACCAATTGCTATTTCTTTACAGTTATTATTTTCCCCAGCAATACAGTCAAAGCAGAGCTTCAGTTTATCCCAATTTGGAAGAAGAGGAAGAATGGCTGAAGTATACCGAGCGAGAACTGGAATTTCTCCAGCTCATCAACGATAATCTGTTTCCTTTAGGTTATTTAGACTACCTCTTGGAAGAACACACGTACCTTATCGAGCCGAGTCAAATTCTTGTAACCCCGCTGGGAATGGGACAGTTAGAAGATTATGAAATGTCTTACTGTGACTTAGCGATCGCCGATAAAGCTTTATTACCTATGTCTAATATTGGTAGAGAAAACTTAGAGCATTGGCAGAATCATCTTGGAGAAGATTGCTACAGCGAGTGGTTTGATGCAGAATTCTCATCTATGCCTGAGATGAATGAGATTGCTCATCCCAACAACGTCAATTATCGCCAGCTTAGGCATTTATGTTTTGAAGCTGGATCGCCTATTTGCTATCTACCCATAGCGTTAAAGTTACTAGACCAAAATACTAACAATATTTGGCTTGATGAAGAAGGTGGTTGGACACAGTGTAGGTCGGGAACAACTTTAGATTGGTCAATGGAAAATGTTGACTACCTTCATAGAGAGTATTTAAAAGCTAGAAGAATTTTAGATGCTGTCGGTTCTCTTCTTGACTGGCTAGAAAGCGATTTAACTACTAATTTTCAATACATTGTAAAAACATGGAATCAATGCACGACTCGCCGATAATATCTGGAGATACTCTTAGAGAAATTATTTCCAAAGCACCAAGAAATCTAGACCATTTGGATGCCGAACTTCTATTTGTCGATCGCAATTATATTCTTCATTACTTAGAAGGTAACAGGCATATCTACAAAAGCCTAACCTCAGATGTTTTGCGTAATGCATTTGCCAATGAACCTACCGATACAAGATGGCTGCCTAAAAACGTTATTCGTCATGGTAGCAGCGTACCTGGAGACTGGGTTGTTAGTTACTATCCTCAACAGCGTTATCGTCTACAAGTACAGTCAGAGCAATTATACGTACCCTTACCGAGTTTGGTCTTTGTAGGAATCTCTGATAGTTATTATGTCTGGGCGGTTAAAAAGATAAGATTTAATTCTCAGCTATTAATACATCATGCACCTCTACCCAACGTGATGAACGACGGTAGAGTTTGCTGGGGAAATATTTGTCCTCTAATCGCTAGCCTATCAACTATAGAATCCACCTGGTGGAAGTTTATCGGCAGTACCTTTAACCAAGATTACACTCAGGGTAAATCAATAAAGTTTGATAATATCATCCAGCAGCTAAAACTCCTAAATCGAAGAGCCAGAATTTCTAATCGCTCTCGCTATCCAACCTCCGATCTCATTCCTATTAGAGACAAGCTGAACGTAGAAGAAGCAGTAGAGTATGTAATCAAATCCACTAAATAAAATTAGGCTAAATGAAAAGTCATTTAAGAGATTTAATATGCGGTATATTCTCAATTACTATAACGTCATCGTAATTGAGAATATAAAAACACCTAATTCTCTCAAAAGCTTAAATGTATTAGCTTGTAGCATCTACTTCTTTTGCCAAAATAGAGTCAATTTCACGCATTTTCTTCTCCATTGCTTTTCTTAGAGATATTAGATGATTGGCTTTTAACTGTTTAACAGGAAGTTTTGACAGCCCCTGTTTAACTTCTTGATATCGATCGATAGTTTTTTCCTTGGTTTCAGTTTTTGGTTTCTTAGTTCCGTATTCTTCTAGTAACTCAGTCACAAATTTCCTGGTATCTCTAACGCTAAAAGCTTCTTTCAAAACACGCTCGACTGCTTTGGTTCTTATTTTCAGAGCAGCAGCATCGTCTTTACCCAGTTTCTTAGCGGTAAGTTTGCCCAATGCTTTTGCCTGGTGGCAGGGTAAGTTTCTTTCACGAACGGCTTGTTTTAGATCCTCCGTCAGAGAAATCATTGCTAAGTCATTAGCAACGAATGAATGTAATTCTACTTGAAAATCAAGTAAGATTAGAATTATTTCAATCTGCAAGGAATTCAATTCTAGTTTCTCTAAAGCTTTCTGCTGTTCTTCTCTAGTGGCTTTTTCAATTAACTGCAAAGTCCGATCTGCTGCTTCGTTTTTGCGGAATTGATAGTCAAGATTTCTGAGGATTTTTTTGAGCTTGGCAACCGCTGCCTGAGATCTTGATTGTCCTTCTTCTACTTCATCTTCATAAATATCTAAATCTACATTCCAATTAAGTTCTCGTACAAGCGATTCAGCCCGATCTAGAGAATTCAAACTTTCGCTGTGGAGATGGTGTAGTAGAGTACGGCGGTGAATCTCTTTTTCGTCACCTACTAAAGGGGAAATGACTGCTTCCAATCTTTTCCATTTTTCATCTCCAGCTTCTACTAAATATTTGGCTGCTCTCCAAGTAACTTCACCATCTTCAAGCTGATAGTAATCTGCTTTATCTGTCGATGGAATTAAAATTAGCGAATCAAGCTGTCCTTCTCGCTTTAAGGATTCAACCCTTTTCAAAATTACTGCTTCAGTAAATGTTTTACGGCATTGATCGCTAGGTGTAATGTTCTCAATTGAAACTAATACTTTACCGTTACCCTGCTCTAGTTGAGAACGTAACTGAATCAATAGTTCTTCTCTTTTCTCGACTTCTTTTTGAGTTTGATCGAGCTGCTGCTTCAAGTCTTGAATTACGTCGTGTCGCTTTTTAGCAGCGATCGCCGAATCAAAATCCTCGTCAATTAGATTGGCAACAGATTGTCTTCTACCCATTAAACTAGTTCTCCTTAATTTTTTCTAAATCGTCTACTATCCCTGCAAAAATTGAATTCATGCGATCGCCAGATCTGATGATTTTTAAAGGTTTACCCAAAATAGCTGAATTATTGAGATACTGCCAAGTACGCAGTGGTGGATAAAGCTTAATTTCTAGCTGCTGAGATATTCTGGTTAGTGCTTCGATAAAATCTTCGTGGAAAGCTGCATCTTTGTTGTAATGATTGGGAATTAAGCCCATCATTCTCGGCGATGGGGATAACTCTAATTCCTCAAACTCCTGCCAGATAATATTGACGAGTGAAGATACCGTTCTTGCCTTTACTCCCATATCAACGGGGATCAAAATATCCGTGCTGGCTGCCAAAGCATTTTCAGTTAAAAGATCGAATCCTGCTCGACAATCAAGAATGATTAATTCACAGTCGAGAGGATAAGCTTTTAGTATTTTATCGAGAGCATACTCTCTTCTTTTGCGTAAAACTAAGCTTTCTCCCACTTCTTTTAAACCACGACACCCCTGGCACACTGAAATCAATTCTGAGCCAAAAATATGTTTTAAGGGCCATGAGCCATCAAAATCGCGCTCGAAGATTCTGGCGGTCGTTTGCCGTAGATCTCGCTCTGGTTTTAACCCAACAAAAGCATCTAAACTATGATTGTTATCAAGATCGATTATCGTAACCGATCTTCCTCGTAAACTCCATTCATAAGCCACGTTAACAGCGATTGTTGTTTTACCAACCCCTCCCGCCTCCGAGAGCATAACCAGAATAATTTGATCTGTCATATATCGTCTCAAAAAGCACTGCTTACAAATTTACTATGACGTTATCGTAAAATATTCAATTTGGCATTATCTGAGATTAAATAAATGTGTATTTTACAGATCGAACAAACCTGTAAACTATTTAGGCTTTGGATTTTAGGTCAGGGTCCCCGCCGTAAAACGACGGGGCTTGCCTGACCGTTGGTCATAAATAAGATTATTAGCCTTCGTTCTTGGTTTAGTTTGTTTTGCCCTTTCGGGGATTAGTTTAGAAGCGGTTTTCTCAGGCTCGATGTCCCAACTAGGATCTTTTTCTACCGCTTCTATTAAACTTCTAAACCATTTATGACATTTACTCATATGTCTTTTGACTACTCTATTCTTCACGCCAAGTCCATCATACTCCCCGTATATAAACAGGTAGAATTTTACCTGGTTGGATGCGGTGGTACTGGTAGCTGGCTTGCCCCTAGTCTTTGTCGAATCGCCAGAACTCTGAACGAGCAAGGCAAAGCAACAACCCTAATATTTATCGATCCCGATGCCGTAGAACGAAAAAATGTCCTACGTCAAAACTTCTGCAATGCTGAAATCGGATTAAATAAAGCTCAAACTTTGGCATTAAGATATAGCCTCAGTTGGGGCGTTGAGATTAATGCATTACCAGCTTTGTTCGATTCACAAATAGTTGCTAGAGACTACTATCAAAGAGAACATAAGGTCAAAATTATCATTGGCTGTGTCGATAATGCGATCGCTCGCCAATCAATTACCCGTGCTTTGTCTCAATATCAATCTTGGCATACCAGAGATGTCGCCACAGAACTTTGGTGGCTTGATTGTGGCAATCATTCAAATAGCGGACAGGTATTAATTGGTTCTCATCTATCAATGGAGATTGATGTTTACAAATTTCATGAGTTGGGGTGTACCAAATTGCCTGCGCCCTGTCTTCAACACCCTGAATTATTGAAACCAAAGCCAGAAGAATCAGGTAATTCTTCTATCTCTTGTGCCGAACTCGCCCTACTTAATGCTCAAAGTTTATCTATCAATCAGCGCATGGCAGCAGAAGCAGCTAGCTATTTAGTTCAACTGGGAACAGGGAAATTAAATCGTCTAGCTACTTATTTAGATCTCAATAGTGGATTTGCCACCTCTACTTTTATTACAGAAGATGTAATCGCCAAAATAGTTACCGACGCTAAAGATCTAGCCAAAACTTAGGATCGTCTATTTCTTCTTCAGTGACTCCAAAGGTCTTATTATCGTTGTCATTTGAATAATCTACCTCAATTCTATATTCATCGATTAATCCCGTATCTGTGTAGAATTCCATCAAGCTATGGTGGACTTTAATCTTTTCTTTTCTTCGTTTCATAATCGGTTGTTCTTTGTTCGTTAAGTTATTATTTTTACTGCCAACGTTAGTTGCTTTATTGTTCATAAGTTATTATTTTTTTGACTTGCCTTATATTTATTGGACAAATTATACAGCCCAATCGCACTGCTTTGATTTAGTACCTTTAGGTAAAGTGATTAGTCAATCTTGCTCATCCGAAAAGACTAATCAAAAAGTCATCCTGTCGGATTTATTTTTTTGAGAAAGAAAATACTATTGGCGCAGGAGTAGTAAAAAGATGAGCAATCAAAAGGATAAAAACAACTTGGTTATTGAGCCAGGACTTAAAATTCCCGTAATCGATTTAAGTTTAGCTGAATCGGGGAAATATTTATCAGAGCCAGAAACTATTAACGATTCTTTATTAGAACTGCTAGGAGAAGAACATGACTTGTCTTCTCTGGTTATTGTTAAACTCGATAAAAATCGTGGCAAGCAGCTACAGTTTGAAGACCCAGCAAAGGCTGCGAAAGTTTACTTGAATCAGTTAGATAAAGTTGAGTTCGGTGACAGCATCAAGCGGGGTGTCATCTTTAATTCTGGTAAGAGCGTTTACTTTGGCAATAAGGAACTGATTGACAACATTCGCCATCAATTCTTTAAAACACAACCAGACCACTGCTGTCGCTACGGTTCGCTACTGGTAAGCTCTTGTTTAGAAGGAGCAGCGATATTTGACACTAGCAAAGATAATTCTCCCATACGACTTAAAATAGTCGATTCTCAAAGTGACGATCCTAATGAAAGAAAAGAAGCAGCTGATTTCTTTACTGGAGACTGTCACGGTAAAATATCTCCCCAGTTGGCACGGGAAGTTGGTGCTAAAAATAAGCGACCATTTCAGTTTAGAATGGCGTGGATGACAGCGTGGGAGGTCAGAGGTCAGAAGTCAAGGGTCAGAAAGAAAGAGATAAAGTTTTCTACGCCTAATACTAGTTTTCTGGCTAAAGGAACGTTTCTGCCCAATCAAACTCTGACTGAAGATCGGGGATATGATATCGTTCTCGATCGCAGCTCGATCAAAGGCATTGCTAAAGATAAGTTAAACGAGACTGTTCCCTGTGGGGATTATCAACTACCCAAGCTGGCACTGGGTAATCGAGCCAATGCCGAACTACAAAAATATGATAACTCCTGGCAGTTTAGTATCTGGTTCTCGAAAAAGGCGATCGCCTCCGACATCGTACCCGCAACCAAAGCCGAGGCTCAAAGACTGGCACAGATTCAATCCAGCCCACTCAAGCTCAATCGCTATATCGTCGAACAACATGACTGCAAAGCTAGCTTTATACAGACCGATGACGATGCAGTTAATATAGAAGGCAATGAGAGTGAGACAGAAGCCAAAGAATCGAGATTAGTTTCTTTACTGCGCCAGGATACCAAAGGATTGCTCACTGGTTATCCAAAGATAGTTGAGTTTCAACGCTCCCAATTGAGAAAAATTTGGCTCAATTTGGCAATTAAAGGAGCATTACATCATGATAGTGCGATGGCTCAACCCTGCGATAATCTCAAGCCAGGAACGATCGTCGCTTCTCATCTAGAAAACGGTACGGAAGTAATTGTCACCCGCTATCCCATAGTTAGTAAGGATAATATCCGTCGTTACACGGTAGATAACTATCAACCCGCTGCTCAATCTTTATTAAACTATCGGGGCTGCGTATTTATTCGCTCTGACCAAGCGATGCAGCACCATCAATGTGACTTCGATGGCGACCAGTTAATAGTTACTCCAGCTTCTCGTTTTCCTCAAATTTCTCAGGAGATACGTCGAGCTAATGAACCTGCCGAGTATCCTCAGGTAGTAAAGCGAGATAAAACTGACTACAGCAAGCCTAAATATACTAATCTCAAACAAATAGCGGCAGCAATTAAACAAAACAGTATTGGTTATGTAGCTACTCTAATCGGACGGGTAAAATCTTCATCCAACCCCTATCAAAAGCGATCGCGACAAGAGAAGTTTGAATCTGCCCAGCGCAAACTATTGGGTAAACTATTCGATGCTTTACAGATAGAAGTAGACTCTTCTAAAAGTGCAGCTCGTTATCAAGACCATCACGAAGATATTATTGCCCATACTAAAAACTGGGTTAAGAAATTTCCTAGTCCCTTATTTGACTATAAAAAAGATGAGCGAGTGTATAAAACTAGCTGCTTGCCTACCTCTAGCAATAACAATATCAACTGTATTGCCGAGCAAGCCGTTAATCCTCAGTGGAGTCGCACGAGAATTAAGAGTTTAGAACTCGATCGCTTTGGCTTTTTATTTGACGAGCCTAAAAGCAAACAGGATTTGAAGTACTGGGAACAGGTATGCTTGCCTAAAGCTGAGGAAATTAAACAGAGGTATCGCGATCGCGCCTTGGAAATTCATCAGGCTTCCAAAGATGACCCCGAACGGAAAAAACAGGAATTTGCTCGACTATATGAAGATTTAAGAGCAATAGTAGATGAAGAGTTTTCAGATTCCCAAGATCGGATGCTGGCTGCCAGTGCCATGTGGAAGCTGGAAACCAACAATAAGAGTCTAAAAAATCATATTGCTGAATGTAAGAAGCTTGCCTGCAAATTAAATACTACGATTGAGTTGGTCGAGGAACATCAGTTTGTTAAATCTTTAGAGCCACAGGAGACTTGGGTTGTCAGCGTTCCTTTCGTGCGTCGAGATACTTCTCAAAACAATAAAGATGTGATTGGCAGTCGAAAAGGCTCTAGTTACCGACTTCTAGCAGCAGAGTTTAAGGCATTTCTCGATAAACAGGGGGCAAACTACGAGGCAACGGTTAACTCTGACCTACCTCTGGTTGATTTCGCTCTAATTAATCCTAAGCCAGAACTAATAAATAATCTACAAACTAAGCTGGGCAATAATGATAACGATTGCTTTCTCTGGCAAGAACAAACCCTCACTACTTACAAGGGAGATACCGTTTCCCTGCGTATCGTCCCACCTAAAGACTATACCTGGGTAGAGATGAATGAAGCTAATCTTTCCAAAGGTAGTTTAGTTCTCAATTTATTTGCTTCAGAGATATGTCAGAAGTTAGAAGAATATCAGTTTACTTCTTTTAAACTAATCGGCGCGAGACATAACGACTACAGCCAGGTTGACTTTAGCGACAAGCGATTACAAAACAAGGAATTTGAGTTTGTCGTTGGTAAATATAAAAATCCCAACGACTATCGCCACGGACAGCCAATGGTGCAGTTAAAAGGTAAGGATTTGGCGATGTTTGAGCCTCAGTCTCCGCGATTACCTGTCGGTTCGAGGTTTACTGCCAGTATCGAGCCAAGCAAAGGCGCATTAATTCTTCATGCCAAACCAGATTCGGTTCGGCTTCCCGATCGCGAATTACCTTCTAAACCTGAAATTATCAACAAACAGCGAAAAAAACACCAGCGTAAATTTTATTTAGATACACCTATGAATAAAGAAATAAATGGCAATATTCCAGCCAAGAAACAACGCAATTTTAGTTTAGATTTTAATATTTCTGACTCAGTAACAGAGACAAACCGAGAGCAGAAGAAAACAGAAACTCAACCTGCTGTTAAGCAGTTATTATCTCCAGATGCTTCGATTGTGCTGCACCAAAGTATTAAGAGTCAGCATCAGAAAACGGGAGAAAATAAACTCAAAATCGATAGTAAGGGAGAATGGACTGCTACTGTTCGCGATCATAACTGCAAAGTGCGCGATTCCCATCAGAAAGTTATTTTCCAATCTAATTTAGCCACAGACAAGATTGATAAGCCTTTATCTGAAGCCAACGCCGAGCGATTTTTCAAGATGTGCGAAGGAGAAACCAAAAAAGATAATTTGAACCTCAAAAAAGCCAATCGGCTCAAGCGTAAAGGTAAACAAGAGGAATTATCTATCTAGTCAACCTTATTTAATTAAGTAAAGAGTGCCTGTGACAAATAGCAGGCACGTTCAAATTCAATCAATTATTTTTTATCGAATTATGAATACCTTAAATAAAGTTAAATTTATTACTGCAAGCGATCGCCAGGGAGAAGTAGTTCTAAAGTATCTCAACAAGACTTGCCAGCAGGCTCTTAATTACTGCCAAAAGAACAATCTGCGATCCTACGAAGATTTTGCTCGAACTATTAAAGTGATTGGCGATCGCAATGCCGAATCAAAGGGCGAGCATTTAGCAATTAGAGTCGGAGTCAAGGAAAATGACTTAGTATTAAGCCTAGCTAATCGACCACAATTAGGGACTACCAAGTCTATCAAGATGCTGGAACATTTGGGTGGCGAAGAAAAATATCGCTATACTCGCTCATCAGTCGAAGGCTTACTACAGAAAAAGCCAGTTAAAGAAAACAGCGAACTAAATTTACAAGAGTTAGAAGATTTTTCAGTCTCTTCAGGCGATCGCACTGACTCCATAGAACGAGGTCAAAAGAATAGTCGTCTGGATGTTGTCGATCTAATTGAAGATAAAACTACGTCAGTTGACAAAGAAGTACCAGAAGATTTGCTGTTTGAAACAGAAGAAGTAAAAGATAAGACTCACCATGTAGAAGACGCTGTAGACGAACTGTTGAATGAGTCAGTTGAAGATAATAAAATTGAAGACAAAGAACCAGACTTATCACCCAGTAAGAAACAGCAACAGTCAGAAAGTAAGGAGGCTAAACCAGATGTAGTTGTTAAAAAGACTAAAAAAAGCCAATCCAAACCATCATTTGCCGACCGCGCTAGTAGAACTTTGATGGCACTAGGAAGAAGAGCCGATACTTATACCCAAGATACTGATGGAATGACGGTAATAGCAACAAGCTTGAAAATGGGTGCAGTCGGAATGGCATTTGCCAATAAGTTATTAGAAAAGCGAGAGGAACAAAAGTTAAAAGCAACTATCGATCGCATTCTGGCTGCACAAGAAAGAACGAGCCTACTTGTAGAGCGTTCAAAATCTATTAGGCAAAAGGCAGAAGAACCAGAAATCGATAGCGAACTGGATTTAGATGAGGATTTAGATGAGGACATTAATTTGAATACGGATGTAGAGATTGAGTCTGATGACGAATTAGATCTTGATGATGAGTTGGATCTAGAAAAAGATATTTCCGACCAATTAAACAATGCTGTAAAAACTATCGATCGCCAATTAATAGATGTTGACCTAGATATAACTACTGAACCAATTGTCATCGATCGCTCTGCTGATTTCTACCAGCAACTAGAACAAATTAATGCTGCGCTAGAGCGACTCGAACAGAAATTAGATTCTTTAGAGGAGAGGATCGAATATCTAGAACAATTGCTTGATAAACAGTCAGAAGAAAAAAGAGACGACGTTGAATTAGATTCAGAAGAGGATTTGGATTCTGATGTATGGGATGAAGACCAGTCCACCAATCAATCGGATGAGGAAGCAGAAGATTTGGATACTCGGCTAGTTAATGTCTTGCTGGATGTTAACGAGAAGTACGAGCAAATCAATCCCAATTCAGAATCGGGTATTCCTATCGGCGATAGTTGTAAGTTGTGCAGCAATCGCGCTAACGATCGGACAGTTATTACTATTGAAGAACAAGATGGTGAGGAAGTAGAAGAAATTTTTAAGGCAACGATAGAAAGCGATTTGGGTGAGTTTGCAATCGATAAGGATGAACTAGATGAATATGAGAAACAGGCGATCGTGGAAAGCTTTAGCCAAAAGCTAAACGAAATCGATGATTTTTTGGAGAAACAACAAAAACAAAATCAGTCAAAACCTAATCAGCCAAAAAAGCAGAAGGAAATAGCAATGGTTGATTAGCCGACTTTGTAATCAACATTGCTCAACTTGCCTATTACTCTTGTTAACCAATGCCCTTCAATGATTAGTCTTCAATCGAAACAGGTTTAAAATCAATAGTTAGTCCTACTGCCTGAAGTACCGATGTCAAAGTATCTAAGGTTGGATTCCCTTCACCGCTTAGAATTCGATAAAGATGTTGCCGTGAAATATTGGATTCGTTGGCAATTGTTTGAGTAGAACCTTTGGCTTCAACCACGTTTTTTAACGCTAGTAGAAACGCTTCTGTATTGCCATCAGATAAGGTTTCATCCAGAGCAGCTTTTAAGTAGGTTGCTGCGTATTGAGAGTTTCCTAATCTTTGGAGTAAGTCGGTTTTATAGTCTTTTGTTGGCATTGTTGGTTAACCTCTTCTCTGTTCCTTTTGGTAATCTTTCCAGTTGCGACGAGCAGTTTTGATATCTTTGGTTTGAGTTTTCTTCGCTCCCCCCATTAACAAGAGAATTATTCTCTTACCTGATATTCCGTAGTAGACTCGATATCCGCCTCCGAAATGTAGTCGCAGCTCATAAATCCCTTCTCCCAAGCTTTTGCTGTCGCCGAAGTTGCCTAGATTTACACGGTCAAAACGAACATCAACACGAGCTTGAGTAGCTGGCTTGAGAGTCTCAAACCACTCATCATAAGGACATATCCCTGTTGTGGTCACATATTTTAAAATCGACCACTGCTGACTTTCCACCTTATTCCTCTGTAGTTACTGTCGCATATATGTGACAATAACTATAATAACTACTTTCATAGGAAAATCAAGAATTAATTAGCATTCTCTCGATATTACCGAAAAAATTAATTGTTGGGACGTAGAAAAGCTGCGTCAATAAAAACTATACAAAAAGACTAAAAAGCCAGGTTCATTTATCACAAGTTACAGCCATATAGCCGAAAATATACTTATCTTGTAAGCTTCTTAAACTACATAAGGAAATTAAAAAGATGCAAACAAGATTAGATTTACCCCCCGCACCAAAACACACTCGTATAGCTACGCAAAAGCCTGCTAATTCTCTGATGAAATATCTCAAGATTCGCCAGGGCGATCTACCTTACGCAGCAGGGGTAGCAGCAGGAGTAATTTATTTGACTCTTAACGATGCCTTTTTTGTCTTCGTTCTTGCCAGTTTCGCTCTGGTGTTTGGAGCAATGTATTACTGTGCCAAAGTCGTCCCCTTCATTGAAAAAACTATCGGACAACGCATCAGTATTTGGCATCTAGGAGTATTGGTACTAGGCGCGACGATGGTATTTGGAATGCTCGAACCTGCAAATGCTCTGTTCCTTCAGGACTTGGAAAACCGCGTTACAGACGTTATCGGCGGTACATCCAGCGCACTACCAGCAGAAAGTGTAGCCTTAATCTTCGATTTTCTGCGAGTCACTTTTGTTCTATTCGTAGTTGCTGCTGGTATCTTTGCCTTCGTTCAGGCACAGCAAGGGAACGATCCTAGACCAATTATCGGTACTATCGTTATCGCCTTTGGCACGATTATGGGCATTGACGTACTAACTATTTTAATCGCAGGTGCGGGAACGGCTTAGAGACGCGATCGCGAATTACCTAACTAGTTTAATTTCTGTTATTAGCTCTATATCTCTACGCAACTATAAATTTAATATCTATTTAACTACTCATGCTTAAAGATCCCGATCGCGATTTAATCAGCATCAATCAGTTATTGGGACAGCAGCCTACCATCCTATTCATCCCTGCCAATCAGTTAATTCCCTGGTCGGTGTTAGTAATCATAAGCTATGTCCTTACTTTAGGCTTCTTTGATTTTGGATTGGCAGCATTTGCCACCGTATCTCTCTGGTTCTGTATTAGCTGGTGGATACTTACAGGGAAACATCCTCACCAGTTTGTCGATCGCTTTCACTTCCCTCCTGGCAAAGATTGGTACTCGGCTAATTTACCCTATATCTCTCCGCTGATTAAAAATCGCCCTGCTTACCTGAGAAAGCAGATTCCCGATAACACTCTTACTGCTCGTCTCAAACCTCTGACTAAAACCAATCAAAAAGGTCAACAACATAGATTCATGCCGTTTCAGAATTTTCAAGATTTAGTTTGCCTTATTTCCATCGAAAAAGATGGTTATCAGGTATCTGGACTACTCCTCAATCGAGGCTCTACTTTCCAGATTGTCTTCCCGTTCAAAACTCCTGGCTATCACAATAACCTCGAACGTACCGAGGTGAGTAACTATGCTGATGCTTTAGAAGAAGGCTTGAAAGAAGTCTTGCCAGGGGAAAGATTGATTATTCATACGCAAAAGTTTGGTAACAATGTTCCTCGCCAGCAGGAGCTAAGTGCGATCGCCGATGAATGTGATTTATTGCCAGTAGCAGTTTTGACTCGTAACGAACAAAAGCGAGTCCAAGAACTTCACGATGAAGGAATCAGACAGTGTTGGAACAGTACCTTGTTTTGCACCTGGACTTACGATGAAAATGCGGGTGCGACTAGCAATGACCTTACCAGCCAGTCAATTAAATGGGTCACGGCTAAATTCAAACAGGCTTTGACTTGGTTTTCAGGTAACGCCCGCGTCTACCAGGAACGGTTCTACCAACAGTTATTTCTTCAGGCATTTAACCAGGGGTTTGTTAACTGGGAAACCATACTCAATAATAAACTTGGATTGGCTGCCCAGCCTTTGTCTAGCGATGAACTATGGCAATGGCTATGGTACAAGTTTCATTCTCCCACTACACCAGTGCCGCCAAAACCCCAATTATTTTCCCTCAAGGAAACGGAACAAGGTTTTGTCTTAGATGAGGAGGTAAATAACGATCGCCACATCGTAACTGTCTTGACCGAGGGAATTGAAGAACCCGCTTGTCCAGAACATCGCAGCAGCCAAGATACTGTTTGGTTGCCAGGCAGACAGCAAAAATGTGCGGTGCTGACTTTGACCGAAAGACCTAAAACTGCTATGTCTCAAAGAGAGCAGCTACGGTGGTCATTTAATGTTCTTTCTCAAGATTACGTCAAAGATACCGAAGCGGTAGTAGAAATTAGTCTGGCAAACGATCGCCTGATTGAAGATAGCCTCGCTAAAATTGCCAAACAGTCTCGCTCGGCTCAAAAGCACGCCGTAATTAAGGGACAGGGCAGAGATGTTGGAGCGGAAATCAAAGCAGAGGAAAGCTTTGAGGCACAAAAGCAACTGCGTAAGGGAGCCAGATCCTTTCACACCGCCGTTACCTTCTTTGTTTATCGCTCTAATCCCAAAGAATTAGATTTAGCCTGTCTCAAACTGAGTCGCAGTTTTGGCACGGCAAAGGTCAAGCGAGAGCGTAATATTGCCTGGTCGCTGTGGTTGGATAGCCTGCCGATTAACATCAATCGCTTATTGCAAAATAATTCTGCCCTAGAGGATCGTCGCCATGTGTTTAGCAACCATACCGTCTGGCGTTTCTTTCCCTTGACTGTAACCAGGAATTTAGACCGTCAGGGTGTAGAGCTAATTAGTAACGGTGGTAAGCCAATTTATGTCGATCTCTGTCACCAACAAACCAGTCGCGCTCTTATTCTAGGTACATCTGGTTCGGGTAAAACCGTCTTGGCATGGCAGTTTATGCTCGACCATCTGCGGGCGGGTATTCCCGTAATTGGTATGGATATTTCCTCTGGACAGGGTAACAGTTTCAAGACGGCGATCGAGCTTCTTGGTGACGAAGGAGCATACCACGACCTACGCTATCACTCTAATAACTTAGTCGAACTTCCCGATCTGAGACGCTTTAACGGCGAACAGCGAGAAGAAAGGATGAATCAGTGGCTCGATTCGGTACGGGCTGCCATTGTCGAAATTGCTATGGGTAAGGTTAACGACCCCAGATTGGCTCAAAGGGTAGAAGCGATCGCTGCTAAGACACTAAATATTTTCCTTAACGACCCAGAAATTGTCGAACGCTATAATCTAGCACTGGAGAAGGGTTGGAAATCGCAAGCCTGGCAGGATATGCCCGTCCTCAAAGACTGGCTTAAGTTCTGTACCAAGGAACAGTTAAACTTATCTAGCTTTGAGGCGATCGACCAAGCAGCCATCAATCAGATCCAGATTCAAGTATCGGCACTGCTGGAATCTCCTTTAGGAAAAGCGATCGGCAGACCCAGTTCATTTTCTCCCAACCCCAAAATCAAGTTTTTTGCTCTATCTGGACTCGACAGCGAAGCCGAACAAAACATCATTGCCTTAACTACCCAAGCTGCCTGCTTGCGTAACGCCTTAGCCTATCCCCGCAGTTTAATTGTCGGAGATGAGGTTTCGGTACTGTTTAAGAAGCAGGGGTTCGCCAACGGTTTTGGTAACTGGTGTGCTGTCGGACGTAAAAGCGGTATCTCAATAATCCTGATTTCCCAGGATATTGATGCTATCCAAAACTGCTGTGCCAGAGATCAAATTCTGCAAAATATCAACTACCGTATGATCGGCAGGATTACCTCTAGCGGTGCTAAGTCTCTAACCCATCACCTCGGCTATAATCCCGAACTGATTAATCAAAACTCGACTGAGTTATTCCTCCCAGATAAAACTCGCCTCTGTTCCAAATGGCTACTGGAAAAAGATAATCGCTTTTGGCAAGCAGAGTATTATCCCGCAGCGATGACCCTATCTGCTGTGGCTAATGGTCCTAGCGAACTAGAAGCAAGAGATAGAGTCATGAGTAGCTACCCCAACAATATGCGAGGGCAAATGCTGGGATTGAGAGATTTTTCCCAACAGTATATCAATGCCATTCGTTCGGGTTCGGGAATGTCAAGTATTGGACACGCGGAAAATTCAATAATTGCTGCTCCTAAAAAGCCAGCTAGTTTGCATTAATAAATTTTTTACAAACACTTTTAAAACAAATGAATTTAGCTAACTTTAAAATTATCTTTGCTCTTCATGGTTGGTTGTTGCTTGCTATTGGGTTGACCCTAGCCCAACAGCCTCAAGCCTTCGCCGACGAATCAGATCTGCCAGAGTTTGAATTTGTCGAACCAACCTCATCAAGCAATAATGCCCAAATAACTGACTACAGCGAAATCATTAAAAATGCTGAGATCCAGTCTAACGACAACAACGCTATCTACGACAAAATTGATGAAGAACTAAACAATACCGTCAGTAGTGTAATTGATAATGTATTTGGCGATCTTTTCGGTGGCTTTAATGATTTTTTAGGCGGGCTAGAGGATACTGTAGGAGATTTTGTCAGCAGCCAGATACCAGATATCAGCAAGATTATTGACATTATTTTCAATGGCGGTGTTGGAGCAGATGAAGTAGATTTACCCAGCAGGCAGCAAAGCGAAACCCTAGAAGGAACTTCCGATAGCTATGCTATTTCTGAATCGGAAACCGATGCCGTCGTGCGAGAAGTTTTAGTTGAAACAGTAGGTTCGACTACTCTCAATGAGTCGGCTCAAAACAGTCTCAAACAGACTTCTCTACAGGTTCAAAAAAGTGTCGGTGCTAGCGTCGATCTCGGACAAGATTCTCAGAGTCGAGATGTCACCCAGCAAATTCTCCAAAATCTTTCCCAACAAGAAGCCATCTCTGCCACCAGACAGGGAATTATCGTACAGCAGAACCAACAGGCACAGGTCGATCGCGCTATTAGTAATATGCTCAATGCTCAACAGGCAGAAGAGTTGGCGGGAATTAATGCTGCTAAACGTCGAGAAGATATCGGTACTACCAATCTTACTGTCCGACAGTGGGGACTAATTAGATTACCAGGAAACCCTAGCGAGTAATAAGAGGAAAAAAATGAGCTTATTTATCTACAATTCGTTGCTAGCTGCTGATTCTTTTGCCGACTTTGAGAGCCTGCTAGTTCTCAAAGAAGCCCTTAGCACTGGGGAGTTAATCTTTCAGGGATTTGAAAACGTCTGGCAACAGGTCATTCTCAATACCAGCTCGCCCATTTGGGTAGCGATTATGCGTTTTGCTGCCGATATTGCTTTATTGGTCTTAATTTATCTGGCTTTGAAGCAAGGTTCTGAGGTAATTCAGAAAAGAGACTGGCATGGACTGGTTCTACTCATTGTTTGGCCCACCATTGTCGCTTTACTGATCGGGAACAACGGCTTTTTGATTTCTCAAGGTATAGGTGCGTTGCGAACTATCGATCGCGAATTTGTTAAAGCGATGAGTACCACGCAAATTGCCTCAACCAACATTCAAAATGCCCTCCAGGATATTCAACTGACAAATGCAGCTAGAGAACAGATCGATTCTCTAATCAACCAGTGCAATAGCTTCAACGGTACTGAATATTCCGATTGCTTGAACAACACGATTCCTCAAATCGACCAGATTGTTGAAGAAGCCGAAGCTCAAAATAGCGGTGCTTTGGCAGTTCTAGAAAATTATAAAGATAAGATCAAAGGAGCAATCCTCAATATCGCTGCGGTAGGGCAAATTATTCTAGCACCACAAAAAATAGTGCTAACTACTTTAGTTCATGCCCTGCTAATTGCCGTACAGCTTGCTTTCAATATGATTATTGAGATTGCCCTGCTGCTGCACTCGCTCTTAGCACCCATAGCAGTCATTCTCACCCTTATTCCTACAGGACAGCGATACATTTCTATCTGGCTTACTTGGTTTGCGGCGATCGCTGCGATTCAGGTTTGCTACACCATCATTATTGGTCTTGCTGCTACTGCCATTGTTTTGAGTAACGCCCAGCTATTTAGCGATATTACTTTCCTGGTTTTGGCGGCATTCTTCGGTCCAGGTTTGGCTTATGCCATGAGTAAAGGTGGTGGCACGGCTCTATACCAATCAATCAACAGTGGTGTTGATAAAAGTATCAGCTTTGGTACGGAAGTAGTTAGTAAAGCCGTACTGCTAGTTCTGTGAGGAAGGCAGAGAGTTTTTTTAAATTTCTACAACAATATTTTATTTAAGTTTATATCTATGTTTAAATCACAATCTCGTATTAAATCCAATCAAATTACCCCAGCGGGCAAGGAAAAGATTGTTTTAGCGCAGCTATCCTTAACAGTGGCATTTATCACCCTAGCGTTTTCCTCCTGTAGTACTGCTAGCAGCTATCGTAAGTTAGCTAACAACAGGATCACCACCGTACAAATGAGCAATGGTGATGCCATCTTAGCCGAGGTTAAGCCAGGAAACTATCGTACCCCTGAAGTCATTACTGAATTTACTAAAAAGTGGTACACCCTAATGCTCGGTTGGTCGGGAGGAGAAACCGCAGTCAAGGTCAATGGCAATCTGACCATTCCCGCTAATTCCTATGCTGCTGCACAGATGATGGATACTCGGCTACAAAAAGCTTTTCTCACTGAATTTAGCCAGCTTGTTCCCTCGGTAGTATTTTCTCAAGATAACCAGCTCAAGTCATCAGCTAAAGTTCGCTACGTATCCGAGCCTTTATCCCTCAGCAAAGATACTTGGGCAATCAATGTCGTCGCCGATTGGATTTTGTTTGACTCGGCAACCAACACCGAAACCAAAACCGTCACCTTTAACAAAAACATCACCATCAGGGCTGCTGCTGTTCCTGCCAAATCTATTACTGAAGAAGCCAACAGCTTGCAGCAACTGATTGAAAGCATTAGAGCCTACGGCTTGGAAATTATTAACGTTGAAGAATTTGAAGTATAACTAAAATGACTAATATACATGCTGAATCTCAAGAAACACTCACCAGAGAAGACCAAATTGACCTAGCTGGATTAGATAGCGAAGCCCAAGAGCCTTTAGTAATCGATCGGCAATATCAAATTAAGGAAGATTCCCCTTCAGATACTCCTACAGAAGAAAAGCCATTTATCCGCAGCTTATTTATTTACGGTGCAACAGGTTTAGGCATTCTCTTTCTGCTAGGAATTTGGAATTTCATGACACCAAGAAACGCACCAGTTAAAGTTATAGAATCAACTCCCGAACAGCAAGAGGAGATAGCAATACCTAAAGTGGATTACCGAGGTAAACTAGCCTTAAGAGATCAAAAGCATCAGCTAGAACGAGCAACACAGCAACCGACTCCTACTGAAGTAGACAATTCTAAAGAGCCTGCTCCTGCTTCTACTCCCATCCAGCGATCGCCAAAACCTCAGCCTCAGCCCCGCTCTCAACCTAGAGTAGCCCGTACCGCACCACCTCGCCCTCGCCCAGTACCCAGACCCCAACCAGTGAGAGTCGAACCAAAGCCCAAGGTTGACCCCCAACAACAATGGGCGCAGCTATCAAATTTTGGTCAAGGTGTACCACTTGCTTCTAGCCAATTTGCTAAGAATCAAACTCCTGCTACCAAAGCAACCTTTGTAAATAATGTTGCTTCTAAACCCGCATCTATAGCTACCAATAATACTATCCAATCCTCTCCAGGCAGTTTAGGCATACTCAATCGCCAGCGTATAGAAACAAACGTTAGAGACAAACAGCAAATCGCCTATGGTACGACCGTCACAGCCGAAGTTTCTATCCCTCTGCTTTGGGATGAATCCGTAAGTAGTTCCAAGCAACCCAATAAACGCTTTGCACTAGTGCTTACTGAAGATTTAATAGCTAGCAACGGCAAAGTAGCTCTAGGAAAAGGCTCGGTAATAGTAGCAGAAAGTAATTCGGTAAATCCTGGCAACAGATTAGTTAATGCTAATGCAGTGGCAATTGTCTACACCGATAAGCAGGGCAAAATTCAACAGAGATCGCTCCCTCCCCACAAACTAACTATTCTTGGTAAACAGCAGCAACCTTTGATTGCCAAGGGACACTTCGATCGCGGTGGCGACTATGCCAAAACCGATCTATTAGTTAGTTCTCTGTCGGGACTAGGTAAAGTAGGTGAAGTATTCACTCAACCCGACTCTTCTTCTTCAGTAGTCACTGGTAACTTTGGCTCTAGCGTCTCCACTACTGTCAATAATAACAACCGAGAAGTTTGGGCTGCCGTACTCGACGGTTTCTTCAATCCTTTGGCAGAGAGAATCAGCGATCGCTCCATACGCCAGGAGGTAGAACTGGAAAAGCTACCCAATATTGCCGTACTAGAAGTGGGAACTGAGGTATCAATTATTGCTAATGATACATTTGCGATCGAGTAATCGATCTACGAAAAAAGCATATTGTTTCTTGTTGCCATTATTCATACTAGGTATAAGTCGTCAATTTGTTAGATACAAATGGGAACACTAAACCTAGTGTAGCGATCGAGCATTAGATGGCAAATATATACGCTCCTCTTGAGCGAGTAATTGTAAAATGTACTAATTGTCAAGGAAAAATAAGAGTTCCCATCAACCAACTAGGAACTCTCAAATGTCCTCACTGTAATTCAGAGTTTATTGCAGATACCAGGGGATGTGGAGATTGGGGCTACAAATTTACTGGTGGAGCAATTGATAGTTTTATTCGAGATATTGAAAGCAAAGCAGCTTTAGAAAACTATCCAGAATTTCAAGATCGCCGTAATCGTGCCGAACAATTAATGTTCGACCTCTTTGGTCAAACTCCCTATTTATTTTATGTACGTCGCATCGAACAAGGACATAATTTAGGGGAGCAAAAATGGGAGCTGACTTTAGCCACAGACTCAGACGATCTTGAATTACCAACACAGCTTGAAGAACGCGGATCGACTTTAAAACTAGTAGCTATCGTCAATAATGATGGATATGATGGTATAAGAATTATCTATGCTCGATTGCGCCATAGGAGGGAGGGGATAAAAGATAGTTTTGCTAAGTCTTTTCGTCTACGTCTTCGCTCCAATTATCAAGATCGTATTGGAGTGCCACTTCAAGCAATAGAACGAATGGCAGATACGCCGTTCAAACAGGATTGTATCCCGACAGAACAACAGCTAGAAGCTTGGAAAGCCTTCACCAAAGTTGAAGAACGTATAGCTAAGGAAAAGCAATTCTGCGTACCCTTTGTTAGTCACAATTATGGTGAAGCTACCAGAAATATTACTTTTGGCATTGATGCCCCCTCAGCAACCGTAGATAGTCAAGCCGAAAATAGCATCACACTAGATGATTTTTGGCGAAGAGCTAAACGAGCGCGTAATCAAAATATCAAGCTTAGGGAAAATAATTCAAGCAATAGTGATGGAAGAGAGTTAGGAACGATTGAATCAATAGATTCTGACAACAGCTTTCTTAAAATTAGTTTAGATGATGAAATATTCGATCTTCTTGCCGAAGAACATTATGCGTTACCGCAAGAAGGACTGCTATCTTTCGAGGCAGTTGGCGATCTCGTTCAAATCAAATGGAAGCAAAACGCCTTAAAAAACTTAGAAAGAGGAAGAACTCAAAATCCCTATTTAGGTCAGTTTTTGTTTGATGCTTCTCAAGCTAGAGAAGCTAGCGAAACACTTCAAATTCAGTCGCAAGATTTATCATTAAAAACCACTAATGCCTCTCAAAAAGCTGCTGTAGAAACGGTACTGTCCGCGCCAGATTTAGCATTGATTCAAGGACCACCAGGAACGGGTAAAACTACGGTAATTGCCGAAATTTGCTATCAGGTTGCTTTACGAGGTGGACGCACTTTGATCGCTTCTCAAGCTAACTTAGCCGTAGATAACGCTCTGTCAAGACTGCGGCACAACCCAGCCATTCGAGCTGTCAGAAAAGGAAATATAAACTCCGTCGGATTGGAAGGAGAGCCATTTCTAGAAGATAATTTAATCAAGACTTGGCTGCAAAACACCTCCGCAGACTGCGAACAAAGGCTAGATGCCAAACTCGAACTTGCTAAGATTCTTCGTCAATTATTAGCATCAGTAGAACAATTTAGTGCTTATTTGATAGCTGAAGAAAAGTTTGAGCCAAAGCAAAAACAATTAATAGCACACCAAGAAATTCTAGAGGCAAATTATCAAAGCCAACTTAAAGCTTGTGAGATTGCCCAAGGTAAACAAGATCGGGTAGAATTCCTCTTTAATAATCTAACTACCATTCTTACTTTCGCATCCTCAATAAATTGGGATGAGACAACAGTCTCTAGTTGGGTAACAGGACTTACCCCCTACACAGGTAAAGATGATTCTGTTAAACAATTAAGTATAAATGTAGATAATGTAACAATTCTGGTTCGAGAAATTGGCTTAGTTCTCCCAGAGTTCGATCTATTTGCTCTAGCAGGATGGTTACAAGACAATCTGCCTCTTAAGGTAGCTGAAGCTCGTTTATTATTAAATCGCGCTAAAAATGCGGAAATAGCGATGGTTGAGGCTAATTCTGCCTGGCAAACTTTTCAACAGAATGCTGCTCAGGAAAGCAAATTAAACGAAGAACAGCAAAAAATTTCAGATGCTATAGGCGATCGCCAACGACAAATTACCACTTTGCATGAATGCTCGAATATAGTTCATAATCTTGTTTCAGAGCTAGATTCAGCGATAAAACTTCACTCTTTGCAACTTTTTGGTGAGTTACAGCCACTATCGGTCAAATTTACCGATTATATTCGGACAGAATCAACTTTTGACTCTCAGCAAAAGCTATTAGAAGAACGTAAAGTAAGCATAGAATCAGATTATCAAGCCAAAACGGAGAGCCACAAAGAAGCGGAACAAATAGAGCGCGAGATCGAATCTCTCAAAACCGATCTAGAGGCTATATTAGCAAAAGTGCCAGGAGTGAACTGGAATGAGCCGAGTGTCATCACCTTGTTAGCACGTCTCCAACCTTATGTAGATAAAGAAACATCAGCACGAGGATTAACGGAAAACGCCTTTAACGAGATTAGAGAAATAGCTATTGAATTTGGCATTTTACCCCCAGAAGATCGACTATTAGGTTTGGTTGGACTGCACAACGGCATATCTACTCAACTACCATCAATTCAGACAGCACTGTCTTTGGCTCAGGATGCAGCTTCAGCAATGTCTGAGGTCGATTTCGCAGCGCAAACTTTGCTGGAAAACAAAAATTTGATTGCTCAGTTACAAGAAGAAAAACCAAAAATTACTGAAAAGCGAACCGAGTTCCAGAAAGAATTAAATAGCTTGAATTTTCAAAAATCTAAGATAGATGTAGCGACCGCCGATCTACAAAAATGGTCGGGTACAGCTTATCTCAATTTATATGAAGCGATCGAGCAATGTTTTAAGCGAAAGCAAAACTTGACAGAATATTCACTCCAGTTACCACTTCATCTAGTCGAAAGCGTTAATTCTAACAGACCCAATGATAGTAGACCTTGGGAAACTTGTTTACGCTCTGGCAATAATAAACTGAGTAAACTAATCGCTCGGTATCGTGAATGGGACAAGGTGTTGAAGATTTTTCGCTCGATAGATTCGATGATACAGGAAGGGAAAAGGTTGGTAAATGTAAATCCTCAAACTCTTCACGACAATACTGTTTGTCAATTCAGCAAGGCGATCGCCAAGGAAATTAATTCCTCCAGTCCTTTACAGGCTATTAAAAAAATACGAAGTCGGATTGAAACAACTTTAATACAAATAAAACAAAAGCTTGGTACTTGGAATCAACATTTCCAATTTATTAACTATCAACAACGTAGAGTTTTGTTAAGAGCCGAACTTAGAGCGATCGCTAATCATTGCAACAGTATTATCAGTAAAAACAAGCCTAGAAAAATTCAACAAATATTAGAACAAATCACCAACGAAATAATTGAGGATGTTTTTATGTGTTCTCAGCAATTTTTAAAAAAGAACAAGTAGAAACCAGTAAAAATGAAGCCGAACTAAAGGTAGAGCAATTTACAGAACTTTGGCAAGAAATAAAAGAAAGTTCTCAATTACTTCCTCAGTTACATACTTTTTTCAATAAATGCTTTCAAAACCTGAAAGCTGGTATAGCGGACGTATCAGAACTATCATTACTGATACAAACCTACGAAAGTCAGATCGAGCGAATAGAAAACTTAATTTCTCAACTCAATCCTTTTCCTGTGCTTTCAAGAATTAAAAGCAAGATTGATATCGATCTTCTACAGCAACAAAAAACTACCGCCGAAGAATTTGAGCGACTGAAAGATTCTCAAGCTCAACTTAATAAAATTAAAACTCAGCTACAGCAACAAACAGATGCGATCGAACAAGAGCGTTGTTGGTGGCAGGAATATTGGCAAACTGTTCCTGACTCTCTAAGACCAAAAGAATCTACAGATTTATTTGAGCTAAATTTCTTACGCAGATTTGAACTTCAGTTTGAAGTATGGCAACAACAGTTGAAAGCAACAGAAGCTTACCTCAACCGATATCAAAATCTCATGTCCGACTGGATTGAGGGACTAAAAGATCCGTCCGAACAAAATCGTCATGAATTAAAACGAATTTATTTGGATAATGCCAATGTCGTCGGTATTACCTGTAGTCAATCAGCCAAAGGCAACTTTTCTAGAGAGTTTGAATCTTTTGATGTAGTCATTATCGATGAGGTTAGTAAATGCACTCCTCCTGAATTGCTAATTCCTGCTTTAAAAGCCAAAAAATTAGTTCTAGTAGGCGACCATCGACAGTTACCGCCGATGCTCAATAATGACACCATTGAAGAAATTGCCGAAGAATTGGGTACTACGACGGGAGAGCTTAATTACTTAAAAGAGTCACTATTTAAAAAATTATTTGAATCTGCTCCAGATAGTATTAAGAGTATGCTGACCATTCAGTATCGAATGCACCCTCAGATTATGGGAGCAATCAATCAGTTTTATGAAGATAATCTTGTATGTGGTCTGAATAATCCAGACAAGCAACGCAGTCATAATCTGACTAACTCTAATATTCAGGATAATAATCATATAGTTTGGGTAAAAACTCCTCAACAATTAGAATTTAGAGAGCAAAAACTCGGAACTTCATCGATTAACGAAAAAGAAATTGAAGTCATTGAAAAAATCTGTCAGCAATTCGAGCAAACTTGGTCGGTTCGAGTGAGCCAAGGAGAACCTAGAAAAGAAATAGGAATAATTACTTTCTATGGTCGCCAATTGAAATTAATTGAATCAACAATAGACCCCGAAAAGTTTCCTTCTCTGCATATACGTACTGGTACAGTTGACAGATTTCAAGGAATGGAAAGACAAGTCATCATTGTCAGCATGGTACGAAACAACGATCGGGTAAATGTTGGATTTGCCAAAAAGCCAGAGCGGGTAAATGTTGCTTTTTCTCGCGCTCAAGAATTACTGGTAATTGTTGGTTGCCATTCACTATTTACTCAATTGCCCGTATATTCTCAAGTTTCCGATGTTGTTCGCCTAAATGGAGGTTTAATTAATGTTTCTGACATCTGACGATCGACCAATTGACCCAGAATTAAAGGACATAGTAGAAGAGATCGAACGGAAAAGCCCTAGCTTGTCTGTTTTGGCTGCACGCCAGTTACGCTACTGCGTATCTCAAACTCCCATTGAAATCGAAATTGCTAAACCGCGTCAGTTAAATATATTAGAAGATTTTATTTTCCGCGCTGGTGTTGAGTTTGACCCTCCAGCAACTGAAGAGGAATTAGCCACTCTGCTTGGGTTAGATCTGATATTTATTAAAAATACCACAGCAACTCTGCGGAATTTACAAACTCTAGAAACAGATACTAAATCTGCAATTAAACTTACCCCTGTTGGACAAGAATTTTATCACGATCGCTCTGTACCAGAAGCTCTAGAAACTCAAACGATTTATGCAATATCACAACCATTTGGCAAAATTGTTAAATCTTCTCCGATTAAAAGCGAGAAAATAGATTGTTTTCCAGACTTGAAAGACTATATAGCAATTGACAATAAGAGCGATTTTGCTAGTCTATCACTTTCAGAATTACGAGAACTAATTCAAAATTCAGCTTTAGGGTTTCACTCTCCTGATGATGGAAAATTAGTTACTTCTTTTGAGGTTCAAGGAAACGCCGAAACAATTTGGAAAACTCTATCAATAATTGTTATTTTTGATGTCTTAGAGAATAATTTTAGAATTCAAGCTAGAGCAGGAATAAAGGTTTTAGAATCTGCTTCTATTTGGTTAAACAAGTTATTAGCAGAAGAGAAGCTAGCTTTAAATAGTTTGTGCCAGTTGACAAACGAAGAAATTAACCAACAGTGCCGAGAAATTGCTAATCACAAAAATACTGAAGTTGAAAAAAGAGTTGAAATAATTAGACAGAGGGCATTAGATAATATTCGTCACCAAGAACAAGAATTTACCTCTGAAACTACAACTATCGAAGCTGGTACGGCAGTACAGTTACGTGGTGCTAAAATTTCTCAGGAACTAGCAAATATTTTAGATTCTGCTAAGCACCAAGTTCTCATTTATTCTCCTTGGATAAGTGCAAGAGTTGTTAACGATAGATTTATCAAACGCCTCCAAAAGCTAGCTAATAAAGGAGTTTGGATTTTAATCGGCTACGGAATTGCCAAAAGCGAAGAAGCAGAAGGTAGAAAAGTACCAAAAGAAGTCAAGGAAAAATTATCCGCCATTCTTACTCCTGAAGGAATACCTGCTGTGCAATTTTTCTGGCTTGGTGGTTCTCATGCAAAAGAATTAATTGTCGATCGAGGAATTCATCTTTTAGGTTCTAATAATTTTCTTTCTTTTCGTGCAAGTTCTGGCTTGTGGGATGAATCGGTATACAAAGTAACAATATTAGAGCAAGTTCGACAGGCTTACGAATTTTATGCTCGGCGTTTTGAAGATAAAGCGCAGGAATTATGGAATGATGCTCTGAAAAATAAGAATATTGAATTAGCCACACAAGCTTTTTACTTATGGGGAGCATTAGGAATGGAAGAAATGGCATTGAATCAAATAAAAGCTAATAACTGGGAAGAACTTTATTCCGTATGGATTTCTCTAGTCAAACAAGGAATAAAAACGCATAGAATACTACCTGATTCCGCTTGTTTTCAACAACTAAAAGATATAGGAAAATTTAACCAATTATAAAATCATCTCATTTTTCAATATTAAAAGTAATAAATATCGTTTAATTCTCGATATTGACTACGAAGAAGAACAAGTTGCTTATTTCAAGTATTTTCTAACTCATGCTGAATACGATAGAGGGAAATGGAAAAATGACTCTTACTATTAATCGAGAAAATTATCTAAAGCTTCTATATAAAGTACAGCTTATTCCTAAAGTCATTGAAACTGAAGCAGAATATGAGTTAAATCTCGCTGTAGCTGAAAAATTGATTGCTAAGAAAAAGAACCGTACTCCTGAAGAAACTACTCTACTTCGTCTACTGGTCAAGCTGATTGAAGACTTTGAAGAAAATAATTATGGCTTAAAAGAGTGGCGAAACCTTCCTCCTCACGAGATATTGCAGCATCTTCTAGAAGTTAGTCACACTAAACAAGCTGATTTAGTTGGAGTAGCTAGTCCCTCAAAAGGATTAATCTCAGCAATTGTTAATGGTAAGAGAGCAATCAGCAAGGAACAAGCTAAAAAGTTAGGAGAATACTTTAATCTTTTATCAAGTTTATTCATTTGATTTCAAAAAGGTTTAACCGATTTAATAAGAACCTAACGTTTTGTAGTTTCTGAAAAACTATAAAACTGTAATACTCATGGTTCTTACATGGTTAAACAAACTCAGCTATTTGAGCTACAGTCAGATGATATTACCCATAAATTAGCTTTTTACTCCTCTTTAGAAAAACTCAATCGAGCCTGTTCAAATTGCGATCGCTGTTCTCTTAGTCAAAAACGTCAGCAGGTTGTAATCGGAAGAGGTAAAACTCAACCAGATATCGCGATTATCGGCGAAGCGCCAGGAAAACAAGAAGATAAATTAGGGCAGCCGTTTGTCGGAGATTCAGGCAAGTTTTTAGGAAAAATGCTTGAATCTATAAAACTTGATTCTAATGTTTACTTTACTAATGTAATTCGTTGCCGACCTCCAGATAATCGCAAACCCTTTGTCGAAGAAATTAAAACTTGCAAGCCCTATTTAGTTGATGAACTCAGACTAATTAGACCAAAAATAATTATTTGTGCTGGAGCAACCGCCGTATCTGGATTAACTGGTAAGAGAGAAAGCATTACTTCTTTAAGGGGTAAATGGCTTGACTGGGAAGGTACTGTTATTATGCCCATCTTTCACCCTGCTTATCTCTTACGAAATCCTTCTCTTCAAAAAGACAGTCCCAAATGGCAAACCTGGCATGATTTGATAGCAGTCAAGCTCAGGCTAGAACGAATTTGAACAAGTTTGTGCTGACGCACTGGGTATCGGTAGTTAATAATTTGAGCCGATGCCTAAAACTAAAAAATCAAACATCCAAAGACTAGACAAACGATTTGGAATTGTTACCGAGAGAATTATCGAGCTAATCACCAAAGGGACTATACCCTGGCATAAACCGTGGAGAAATATTGGCTTTCGGAATCTCTTTAGCACTAGACCCTACAGTGGTATTAACCCGCTGATTTGCACTACTGATACTGCTTACTTCAATTACACTAGCCCTTATTTTGTTGGTATGGGTCAGTGCAAAAAGTACGGCTGGAAAATCAATAAAGGTAGCAAAGCAACGTGGTTACGCTGGGGTGGCAAGCAAAAAGTCGAACAAGAGGTAGAAAGCGAAACAGGAGAAGTTGAACTCCAAGAAACTTTTATCTCTAGATTCAAGTGGCTGCAAGTATTCAATCTCGATTGTGTTGATGATACCAATAGCGATCGCAAAATTGCCGAATTCATACCTCCTGAAGTCAAAAATAAAGAACTTATTCCAAACCAGGCTATTGAAGAGTTTCTCAAAAATATTGGTTCTGATGTTCGCTATGGCGGAAATGAAGCTTTTTACGATCGCAAAGCCGATTTTATTGGTATGCCTCACCGTCATCAATTTTCATCAAAAGATGCTTTCTATGCCACGAGATTTCATGAAGAGGGGCATCGCACTGGGCATCGAGATCGGCTCAATCGACAGTTAGGTAACAACAAGCACGATCCTCTCTACCACTACGAGGAATTAGTAGCAGAACTAACTGCTGCGTATCTCGGCAATGAATTTGGTTTGGCTTCTATTGAACTAGAGCATCATGCTTCTTATTTAGACCACTATTTGAGACTGCTAAAGCAAGATTCGCGATCGTTTTTCTCCGCTGCATATGAAGCTCAAAAAGCTACTAAGTATATGATGCAATTTAACGATATTAACCAAGGAAAAATAAATTGAACTGACAAAAATCACGGTCTACTTTTTATTAGCAATGAAGATAGTAGAAAAAGTTATCTATCCAATTATTACCAAAACCAGATCTGTATCGGGATTTTATCTCAATGCGATCGCCTGTCAAGCTAACCACTATGGCATAGTTACAAATATCGATCCTGAAAGTTACCGACCAGTTACTATTAACTGGGATAAAAATGAGCCATTTGCCTACACTGAAGATGAACTAAGAGTCTTAAAGATAGAAGTTGTCGAACAACTATTGCCCCAGAAAACTATTTTAGCCATGCCTCCTGCTACTACGGTTCTTTTAACTGATGGAGAGCAAGTTAAATTTGAGACTCAAGAAAGGTTTCTAGTCCACAAAGTTTGCAACACTACTCTAGTAGTAGAAAATATAACTACCAAAGCAGCTTACCAGTTTATGCGAGAGGGTTTTCCAGGAAATGTATATGCCCATATAATTGAGCCACCAAAGATAATTGCCAAACCAGTTGAAGAATTACCGTTGAGTCTTCAGGAACTCCAGTACAAAGCGGAGATTTGGTTGGCATTGAATTTTCACCCAATTATGCTGGCTAGTTTAACGCCTGCAATAGAACAGAAACTCAAACATCAATTGTCACAAAGTCTCCAACAGCCATTCACCTCCACCAATTTAGATTTTGCTTGGCCAGTAGCACTAGATCGATATTTGCAGGAACAAGCCCGAAGGACAGGACTACACGGACTAAAAGTAGGAACGAAGCTGCTCTGGCGATGCACGGATGAGCAATTAATGTTTGGACAGGTCACTGATATTAATTACCACCAGCGTCGCTTCTCAATCGAATGGGATAACGGAAAAAGATCGTGTTTTTCAGTTTTAGAAATGAAAGCACTTTCTATCTCATTAGTTAACATAGTTTATTTATCTGACAACGTAGTTTACGTAATTAGTGGCGATCGCTCTTATTTAAAAGCTTATATTGGATTTAGAACTAAAAAATTAGCTAAAGCATGGCTGAGAATAATCAAAAAGATTGTCGGTAGGTTGAGTAACTTGAAGGACTATCGCCGAGGAGAAACTGATTATCTTTCAGAAACTAAGTGGCAATATCAAGTCGAACAGTTTCGTTACAAAAGCATGAAAAGACGTTTACAAAGTTTGGAAACAGTCAGCCAGTTAAATTTAGAAAAAATGCCTTTAAAGTTTCGATCGTAAAGATTGAATAGGTTGCATCTAGCTAACGCTTTTCAGTTAAAAGCATATTTTTAATTGAAAACAAGGGCATATGTATAACAACTTGAGTAAAGCACGGCAAATCGCTACTAATGCTGAAAACAATCTCGATCGACATACTATAGATATTAAGTTCCAAGAACGATTACAGTACTTAATTTCTTCTTTTGAACTCGAATTAACTACAGATCAACAAAGAGCGATAACTAAGCTCTGGCAGTTTATTCACTCCACAAACCATTCTTTTCTCTTGGCTGGTTATGCTGGTACGGGCAAATCTACCATTGTTTTTGCTGTTATTAAAGAATTAGTGCGTCTGGGTAAAAGAATTGCTATTACCGCTCCTACTAATAAGGCAGTAGAAGTGATCAGAAATATAGCCATTAAACAAGGTCTTTCAATAGACTGTTTTACGATTCACCAGTTAATGGGCTTATCCATTGTAGACAAGCGAGGTAAGCGTAGTTTAGAGCAAACTACCCCTAGCAAAGTCTACCTGTACGATTTAGTTTTTCTCGATGAATGTTCGATGGTCGGAAAAGAACTGTGGGATTCAATTACCGCTCAGTTTTTAGACCGAAATCTTTTACTATCTAATCGTAAATTAGTTCTTATGGGCGATCCCGCTCAGCTTTACCCTGTGGGTGAAGGATTATCTCCTACTTTCAAGGTTGAGCAGAAGATAATAATGAAAGATGTAGTCAGACAAACAGGAAATAGTCCCCTACTCAATTTTGTCACTGCTACTAGAGCAGCAATCAGAGCCAAATCAAAAATATTTCGGCCCCAAGCCAGCCCTTACTCGGATAGCAATACCAACGGTGCTTTTAAGGTCAATAAGAAAACATTAATTAAATATGCTCTGCACCAAATAAAATCTAATTTTGACGGCGATCCTAACTGCTTTAGAATTCTCTGCTACACCAACAAGCAGGTTAATTACTACAATCAAATTATCCGTCAGGAAATATATGGCAAAAATAGTCCGCGATATATCCCTGGAGAAAGATTAATCGCCAAAAAAGCGATTTTTAACCCTGAAGGAAAAGCGATGCAGCGCGGTCTTGGGGGTTTCCCCCATAAGCGACTGCATCAAGAAGCGATCGTTATTTCCACCTCCACTGAATTTACCGTCCTTGATGCAGTAGAAACTAAATATTTTAACTACAAAGCCTACCGTCTCAAAATTAGCGATGCCAAATCAATTAAGCAAATATACGTGCTACACGAGTCGGAGCAAAAAAGATTTCAAACCGAACTAAAAGAGAAATTAGAAGCTGCTAAGGAAAGACCATTTTTTTGGTATAGATACTACCAGTTTAGAGATAAAATCTTTGCCGAGGTGGATAACTGTTATGCGCTTACCGTACACAATTCTCAAGGTAGTACGTTCTCTGAAGGCGCGATCGATAGTAAAGATTTGCTCAAACGATTGTATGTGGGGGATGAATCGGAGAGGAAAAAACTGAAAGAATACCATCGGCTTTGGTATGTAGGCAGTTCCAGAATGCAGCGTAAATTGTTGTTTACCTAGGTTCAGATCGATTTTTCTCTCCCCCGATCCCTAACCTCAAATCTGGCTATCGCCTTAGTAGCTTCAATATCAATGAATAATCATTATGACTAACACTACCGTTACCAAAGACAAAAAACGTAAAGCCACCTCAACAACAAGTTCCAAAAGGAAAACAAATTCTGCTGCAAGCTCCTCAACTAAAGCTAGAAAAACCAAGTCAGCCAAGTCCGAAAGCACCAAATCGACCAAAACTGTATTAGAGTTATACTGCGATCGCACTGATTTGGATACTGCACTCACCTACGTCAAAAGAGCCATCCCGCAAAATCCCCACCATCCTCTTCTCAACCACATATCTTTAATCGCCAATGCTGAGAAAAATACTTTAGATCTGACTACCAATAGTCTTGAGTTTGGAGCGAATACTAAAATTAAAGCCAAGGTCAGTCAGGCTGGTCGATTAACTGTTTCCTTTGAGGTTTTTGAGAAGCTAGTTAAAAAGTTCCCTCAAGGTCGAATCAAACTGACAGCATCAGTTGCAGAGGTAGCTAAAGATACTGACTCCGAATGGCAAGGAGAAAGTTGCCGAATCATTCTGAGTCCTGATGATGAAGATGCTCAATTTGAGTTGTCGGCTAATGTCAGTGATGAATTTCCTGCACTACCTAAAGTCACCAGTAGATTGCTCACCGTTCCTGCCAACATACTACTTAAGCAGATATCCAGTGCCTTAATTAGCGTTGGTACTAAGCTAGATAATAAAATTCTGACTGGCGTTCGGTTTAATCTGACTGTTGATGCGGAGAAATTGGTCAAAATAGGCACGATTTCAACCGATAGCAGCCGACTAACCTTTACCACATCTCTTCAGCCTATGAATAAAGTGAAACTCACTGCCCCCACCAGTTTTACCTTACCTGCCAAAGTACTAAAAGAACTGAAAAACAGTCTAGCAGCCACCTCATCTGACCAAGGAATTAGAGTTTACTACGATGAATTAGAATCCTCTGAAAAATCTCCAGAGAAAAGTGCTGCGGTGATGTTTGCTTGGGACGATAAACGGCTTATAGCCAGAGTCATGCAGGGTGATTATCCCGACCTTTCAGCACTACAACAGCTAGTAGATAAGAATGACAAGGTAGCCGTATTTAATCGGCTGACTCTGCTTCAAAGTCTACAAAGATTAGCAGTACTCAGCGAAACCAAGAACAAAATATTACATATCTCCTTGGCAGACGACCGCGCTATTCTCAAAGTTCAGCGCAGTAACATTGGTAGAGGTCAAGAAACCTTATCTATTGTTATGTCGGGAGAAGTAACAGAAATTTGCTTTAATATCAAAAACTTGATTGATGTTGTCAGCACCATTGAATCTGATGATATCTGCCTAAAAATATCAGACAGTCAAAGTCCTTGTTTGTTGGAAGGATACGGTACATATGAATCATCAACTATCCCTGTCCAGGTAGAACATATCATCGCACCACTACTAATGGAATAAGATTACAATTACTCTTGGCTTTTATAGCAATGGCATAAGCATAGGGAACATTGTCAAATGATTTGAGACTATCGTAGTATTATCGTCATCGCTTCTTTTCCTTTAATCCCTGCATTTCTATTGCTCGTTCGCTTTCACTTTCCAAAGTTAAGATACGCAAATCCAACTTTAAGCCATCTTCTGTGCAGGCTAATGCTCAGATCGTGTTACGCGCTGGTACAGACCAGTATTCCCACCCTGTAGGTTTGTTTGCTAGTCTTTTAAGATTTTCAACTACGCGCAATGCAATTGCTATAAAAGCCGTCTACAAACACATTCGCACGATCTGAGCGTACGCTACGCGCTGTTTCGTTGGAGAGCCAGCAACCAAGCTGATTTTTTGATTGAGTAACCGTTTCATTAACCAAATCATCAAAAAGCTTTTACCCATTTCAGCATAGCCAGTTAACCTAAAATACTCCTGATTGAAGCACTGTCTCAAAAATAGATTAAGTTACCAAATCATAAAAATATAGATTTAACAATCCCTAACGGGTATGAGTCCAACAGGTCGATTAGATATACTTTCTAACCTACAACATTCCTCGACCTCAAATTTAGCTTTACTTCAATAATTTAGAAATGAAATCTTTACCTCTCAAGTACAGACCACAACAAATTGAGAATTTAATCGGACAGGAGTTTATTACTACAACTCTCAAAAATGCTCTGACGACAAATAGAATTGCTCCTGCTTATTTATTTGCAGGACCTAGAGGAACTGGCAAAACCTCAACAGCCCGTATCCTGGCAAAATCTCTAAACTGTCTATCAGTCGAGCAGCCTACAGTCGAACCCTGTGGTGAATGTAGTTCCTGTAGGAGCATCGAACGCAGTAATTCCATTGATGTCACTGAAATTGATGCTGCATCCCACAATGGGGTAGATAACGCTAGAGAATTAGTCGAATTAAGCCATCTCGCTCCGTCTCAAGTTCGCTACAAAATTTTTATTATCGACGAGGCGCATGGATTAACTAACGCTGCCCAAAATGCTCTACTCAAGCTGATAGAAGAGCCACCAGCCAAAACTATCTTTATTTTATGCACTACGGAACTACACAAGGTTCTGCCCACGATCGTCTCTCGCTGTCAGCTATTTAACTTTAAATCTCTTTCCCAAACTGCTGTAGTAAAACATCTCGGCCGCATAGCCACGACAGAAAAAATTGATATTACCCCAGAAGCAATAGACGCTATTGCCAAATCTAGTTTGGGTAGCTTGAGAGACTCCCTACAGCTATTGTCTCAATTACAGGTTTTACAGCAACAAATTACTTTAGATGTCGTGGTAGAAGCTGTTGGCGGAATCAGTCCTCAAGAACTCTGGAAGTTAATGGTGAACATAATTAAAGAGGATGTGCTTAACGTACTTTTGATAGCTAGAAATTTAATTCAAACAGGAAAATCGCCCGAATTAATTCTCAAAGATTTACTCAGCACTCATCGAGATTTATTGTTAATCAAAGCAACCCAAAAAGATTGTAAATCCTTAATTTTGAGCAATCTCGAATACGCAAAGCTTCGTCAGTTAGCTAACAAAGCAGATCGGCATGGCATCGAGCGCAATCTCGAACAGCTTCAAAAAAGAGAGCAGCAGCTTCGATTTAGTATTAACAATGCAGTTTGGCTGGAAACCTGCCTGTTAAACATGATGAATGCCACTCGCACAGAAACTAAGGATAGTCATGCCGATCGCCAGTCTCCAGCTAAAACCGCTAAATCTACCGTTAGCCTGGGTGAATTGTGGACGAGAATTGTCAACAGTACCAAGTCGTCAAATCAAAAAATGCTGTCCCATGCTAATTTAATTGGATTTGACAGAGAATTGAACTTTGCTGTATTGGCTGTAGAACCAAAATACGTAGCTAAGTTTCAAAACCATACTACTTGCCTCTCTCGCATCATTAGCCAGTCGCTGAAACAGCAGCAGCCTATCAAAATTATTATCGAGGAGAAACAATGATACACATATTAGTAGGAGACGATCGCCATCGTATTGAAAAGGAAATAAACAAGTACAAACAACAAATTCCTCAACATTTTCAAGCACTTAATTACCAGCGTTACAGTTGTGATAGCCTGTCAGAAGCAATTATCGATTCACTCAGCGCAAGCTTTGGTAACTGTCAAAAAGTGATAGTTATCGAGAACTGTAACTTTAGAGAATTTGGCGAACCTGGTTTGTCGCTGCTACAACCCATTACTAAACTACCAGAATCTGCCTGTTTGATATTTACCGCCAGTTCGATAGACCGACGACTAAAGGTTTCTAAGTTTCTACTCGATTTAGGGAAAATAACCGAATACAAACAGATTCCTCCCTGGCGGTCAGATTTATTGGTCAAGGCTGTAGAAACAGAAGCCAGAGAGATTGGCTTGAGGCTGACTAAAGATGCTTCTCGATATTTAGCTGATGCTATTGGTATCGATTCGGAACGCAGGAAAAAAGAGTTAGAAAAGCTATCAGTTTATGCTGGCGATCGCAAATTAAATAAGTCTCAAGTAATTCAGTTAGTGCCAGTCAATACGCAAACTAGCTTACAGTTGGCTGATGCCATCAAGTCGGGTCAAGCTTTATTAGTAGCACAACTTACAAGCGAACTTTTAGCCAAAGGCGAACCCCAGCTAAAGATTATTGCGACCCTGATTACCCAATTTAGAACCTGGTTATGGACTAAATTGGCGATAGTTAAAGGTATCAAAGGTAATGCTGAAATTGCCAAGCTAGCTAATGTTGGAAACGTCAATCGAATCTACTATCTGCGCCAGGAAGTAGCCAAATGTTCGCTAAAGAGTTTATCCCAGACCGTAGTTCTTTTATTCGAGCTACAGGTAGCCTGTCAGCAGGGCATGAAAGACGATGCTGTACAATCTCGATTGCTGATTGCTTGTCGGGCGTTTCACAAAATTTGAGCGAGAGTAAAGTTAGTTCTAGCTAAATAAATTTACTAGTATAGCTAGAACTAAGCCTACATCTGTCGTTGCTTCTTTCATAGGCTCTAAAATAGAAATACAAAGATATAAACGTCCGTCCCTTAGTTCATCGAAATACACGCCGCTGTGTTGTTTTTATATGACAACATCTACATTAGATTTAGACAAAATCATAATCCAGAAAATTATCAAACATGAAGACCCTTTTAGAGATTGAAAAAGCAATAAAAGAGTTGCCAGCAAAAGAAGCTCGAAAACTTGCAGATTGGTTGAATCAGTATCTAGATGATGCTTGGGATAAGCAAATGCAGAATAATTTGTCAACAGGAAAATTAGATAATTTTATTGCTAAAGTCGAATCAGACATTGAAACCAATCGGGTAAGAGATTTGAATGAAATCCTTGACAACACCTGATTTTTGAGTTCATACGCCAAACTACCCTTGAAAATCAAAGAGCAAGCTCGTAAAGCTTACCTTCCGCTAGTTGAGTAGAACTTTAGTGTTGCAAAACTACTAACTTTTGCGACGGTTTTTGGCTCTACGATGTTTCTATGTTTCACCCTCCTCTTCGTGTTGCAAATGTTAGTGGCAAAAGCTTACAATTTATGCACTATGTTTTGCGACGCGAAGCTAGTCCTTTAGGGCGACAAATTTCTAGGACTGGGAGGCAAATTTGAAAATCGGCTATGCAAGAGTGAGTACAAATGACCAGAACTCAATCGCATTTTGGCACTAAAAGTTAAGTAATATTTTGCCACCAGAATTAAAAGTCGGCAAAAGCTTAACGAACCCTCAGAGTCAGTTTTTTTGGAGGAACTCATCGATTAGTTTTGCGACCTCTTCAGGTGCGTCCTCATGGCAGTAGTGGCCAACACCCTCTAGAGGATACGTGGTAGCGTTCGGAAAAGCTTCGTTGAACAGCGGAATGAAGTACTCGGGCTGAAGGGTTCGATCGGCCATTCCCCAGATGGCCAAGGCTGGCTTGCGGGAAAGCGTCTTCACTGTGGGAGCGTCGGCCGATTCGAACCGATGCGTACCTTCGGCAAAACCCTTCGCCCAGCCTATAGCGCCCAGACAATACTTCGGAGCTGTAAACGGCGCGCGATAGGCAGCAAGCCAGGTATCTGAGATCGCGTCATGGCGCTCGAAGCCGTTGAGCTTGAGCGTGCTGAGAATGTTGTAGTCGAGCTGCCCGAGAATCTGTTCGAGGGTTCCGTCTGCGTGCGCCTTGGCAATCCAACTGAACCACGGGGAGGAGGCCCCGTTCTTCGCGAGAGTGTCACCAAGCCTCAGCTGACCCAGCGGCGTGGGCCCGTTGGTGCTAATAATCCGCTTGATGCGATCTGGGTGACGAATGGCCAAGCCAATACCTGCTGGCCCGCCAAAGTCGTGCATAACAAGCGTGATGTCTCTCAGGTCAAGATCCAAGACAAACAGCTCCAGGTTGTCGATATGGTCTTGAAGGAGATAGTTCCTGTCCTGGGGCGTCTCGCTTTTTCCGAAGCCCATATGGTCGGGTGCGATCACTCTATACTGGGGCGAAAGGGTCTTGATAAGGTTCCTAAATAGGTATCCCCAGGTTGGCTCACCGTGAAGAGCCAGAACGGTCTCACCCTTACCCTCATCGACGTAGTGCATCCGAAAACCTGGTGCCTCCGTAAAGTGAGCTTTGAAGGGCCAGGTGCCGTTGAACGTCTCCTCGGGCGGTACGGTCAATAGTCGCGGCAATTTATTTCTGTATTTGGTCATGTGCTACCTCCTGTAGTTTGATTTGCAGACCCCGGCAGTCATCAGCATAATTTTGTTGGTGTAGTAGTTGTCAAAGTCCCGTTAGGCGGCGAGACGATCTAAATTGCGTTTGGCCCCAGTTTGACGACGAATATCCCGCCAAATTTGGGTAGCAGACAAAGCACCATCAGCAGCAGCTACTACTACCTGATTCATGCCTACTTTCAAGTCGCCGAGAGAAAATACTCTGGGATGAGATGTACGTCCCATCTTATCTGTCACTAGATTACCGCCTAGATATTCCAAGTCAATACTTTGCAGATAGTCGGAGTGATAGCGAGAACCCATGGAAATCAATCCTGCTTCTAAGTTAACTACCGAACCATCTTCTAACTCCACACCACTCATTTGATGGTTTTCCCCCAAGAATTGTTTGACAGGAGTTTCTACCAGAAAATAGCCATGTTCGTTGAGTTTCTGACGCAGTTCATAACTGACATTAAATAACCCTTGAGTGAACACTGTAATGTAAGGAGTAAACCAACCTAAGCTAAAAGCTACTTGGGCTGCACTTTCACTACTGGCAAACACGCCAACTTTTTTATCCTGCATTTCGTAACCGTCACAAAGCAGACACACGTGTAGGTTGTAACCAGCATAGTCAAAAACATTTTGCATCTTCTCTAAAGCTGGCAAATGGTCGATGATACCACTGGCAGCAATAATATATTTAGCTCGAAACTCTACATAGATGCTATTGGTTCTACCAACTTTCACCCGCACTAAAAAGGTTTCTCCTTCATCGGTAACTTCTTCAACATAGGCATTGAGTAAATCGCCACCAAGAGTTAGATAATGTTCTTTACCCTGTTTTAGTAAAGTTTTACCAGGAGTATCTGGAGGTAAACCAAGGTAGTTGTGTAACTCCTGCATCCAAACAGATCGCGCTTTACCTTTGTCGATAATTAAGCTCGAAAGGAGATAGCGTTGCAGATATATTCCCGCCGATAGTCCAGCTGCACCACCACCAATGACGATCGCATCGTAGACTTGGTTTGTTTTCTCGATCGAGTTTTGTTTTGTAAGTTTCATATTTTTACTCCCTCTTAATGTTTATTGCCCTTATAATCTGTTGTAAGCAGTCATAATCTGTCTCTTTTGAGCTTGTTTGTCTCGAAAAGGTTTCATGGACTAGAAAAACCGACAATTAGACAGAAAATAACTGATTTTCTGGGCTGGTAGATTCTACAATTGGGCATAGCCAAAAGTAACGTTAAACTCCTGACACCAAACTGCTACAGAAGCATATTTATTGACATCAATCACCTCGGGAATTTCGTAACGTTGAGTGCCTTCAAAGCTTTGTATGGGTGCAATGGTTATATAATCTTCTTCCTTGACCGTGACTGGTACAGCAGCATTTTTATGCAGAATTATCTTTACATCAGGCCCTTCGACCGTCTTAAAGTCATCTCTAAACTCAATGTATCTTTTGCCGTCTTTTTCAATTATGTTTAAAGTTCCTGTTGTGGGATGGTCTTTTTCAGCAGTGACAAATTTACTGGAAGTTCCCGCCTGGGCTACTAAAACGCTGTTATTTAGAGATACAGATACTTTATTTTGGCTGATGGTTTCCAGCGCGCTAACACCAGAGGCAGAAGTAAGTAAAAGAGAAAGAGCGATAGTAGTAAAAGTAGTAAAACGTTTCATGATGTTGTCTCCTTGATATTTGGATGTAGATGTTATTTATTCAGGCAGACCAGTCTTTCTAAAAGAGAACAAAAAAACTTGTCCCCATATTTTGAGGCGGAAGCAGTTGGCGTAGTCTATCAGGAAGAGGAAGGTGCTATCAGAGCTTTGGAGATCTAATCTATGCTATCAGTACATAAGCATCGGTAATTTAGCCAAAGCGAGATCGCACCTAAACCCTGAGAAGAACAATTTTTGGAGGATCGATGAAGAAGGATTTCTCGAAGAGAAACTCACTGTAATTGCTGAGGGTATCGAGATTGACGAAGTTTAGAACAATCTCGACTCCGAACCACAGAGCAATTCTGAATAAGGATTGTTGCCATTGTTTTTTCATGATGCAGAACCTCCTTTTCAATCTATTAAACAGACAGATAAGTCTGTACATCAAGAAAAACAAGTCAAAGTAATATATTTCACGAGATATTCTTCTTACGCGCCATAAAACGATATTAAGTCGGTTGATGGAAAACTTTGCTCACAACTCTCCACCCTACATCAGTCTTGAGAAGGTTGAGGGAATCTATAAACCTCATACCAAGCCAGTCGTAAAGTTCTAGTTTGACATTGGCTGATGTACCGACGAGATCTATACGCACAAATTCTACCTTCAAGTTTTGTACTGGTTCAGTGCTGTCAACAAAATCAAAGAGTGCCTGAATTGACCCTGAAAGCAGCGTACCTTCCTTGGGCTTGGTCAAGTCTGGATAAACGAAACCATAGATGGTTGCGTCCTCACTAAAGGCACAGCTCATGATTTCAGATTTACCGACAATCGCACCATCAATATAGAACTGGACGGTCTCTTTAATTGCTTGGTATTCATTTAAGTCATTTGATGTATTAGTCATTGTTTGATCTCCTTTTATTGAGCGAATTTTATTATTGTTAAAGTTGTCTTCACAGAAACAATTGGTTGCTATTCACTGCTCCTTGAGGGTTTCATGGCGCTCTGTGGCGAGATAACTAATAACATCAACCGCATCAATAACCAAAGAGGTTGCATTCAGGGTCATTAGAACTAGAATCCAGATTCCGAATAAATCATTAACTAGTAGTTCATTCTGGTGCAGCCCCAGGAAAAAGAGGAGTGGAATCCAGAAAATATGTCCTAACCCTACAATTTTCGTGAAACCGTAACGGGCTGTCAGAACAGTCATCAGTATGAGATTGGCTAGAAATGTGACCACTACAACTTGGGCTTCTAGGTGGTCCAGAAAAAAGAGCGGAACAATCAGGTTAACGAGCATTAGCAACAGAATCCATAGCTGCCATGGGAAAGGCATTTGTAGTATGCCTTGGTTGAACTTGATAAACCCTTGTATCGGTTTCATTACAATTTCCTCAACTGGTTTGTTTTATTTACTTAGGGAAGTGCAATTAAATAAACATCCAATTGAAGTGTAAGGTAAAAAAAAGAGAAAAATTGATTGCTTTCCCGACATGAAATGGACAGAATCATATAAACAAATTTTGCGAGAAACAGCTAAAACACT
>JADEXJ010000250.1 GCA_015207195.1 Pleurocapsales cyanobacterium LEGE 10410 | reverse complement strand
CTTGGAGGATTATTTTGAATTTTGATAGTTCTAGATAAACCCTCTGTCTTATTAGCGATCGCTCCTGATTCGTGGAGTTTGATGATAGTGCGGTCGATAGTTTCTTTTTTGCTTTTCAGTTTGGCGATCGCTCGGTTATGAAGTTCGACTAGATGTTGTTTCCTGGCTGCGATCGCAGCTATTTCCGCTTCAATCTGTTCGGCTACATCAGCCACTGCATCAATAGCGACTTCCTGGTCAGATTTATGCTGTAGAAATGAAGCGGTTAAGATTTCGAGATCCGATTCATCTTTAGTTTGCTTAAGTAGATTCCATAATTCCACTGCTCTAGTTGAACTATATTTGAGAACTTGAGTAGCTAGGCTCATTTTTTACTCCTTAATACTGACTATAAATACAGGTATGAAAGTAATCGCGCTCACGCTCAATCTTGGCGATTAAATGTTTTGAAGGTTCGAGTTCGTCATCTTTTGATTGCCGTTCGTATCTAGTTTTTCTAATTGGTGTATTTTTATTTGAATCTGTCACAAGATTGGCTTTCATAAGGGCAGTTATTTATTGCTTTAGTTAGCTAAAATTGGGGGCGATAGCCCTATACTGCGGTGAATGTTCGGGCTATTTCAGATAACTAAATAAGCTTGCTTGTGTAACTTCAGGTAGAGAGCTTTTGTTCTTTAAAGCCTTGCTAACAATTGGATTAACATCTGTTTTTGAATGATAATTTTGTAGCGTTTGCTTGAGGTTATCTTGATAAGCTTTTTTGTCTGCGAGCTTTAGTTCGACTTTTACAATATCGGCAAAAGTTGGCAGCCAAAACTTAGTGTTTATAGATTCAAAATTCTCCAATGTAAGGGAATTGCCACAGATCAGATCGGTGTTACCCAACCACCAAATTGGACAATAGTACCAGGGAGCGTAGAGGGCGAATTGAATTAGGGCGCATTCGAGCAAATCGCGATTGATATCGATGCCAATAGCACATAGATTATAGTTACTCTGGGTTAATAACATCGACCCCGTACCTACGGCTGGTTCGTTGACAGTTTGAACTAGTGCGTGTTTGTTTTGAGAACTATCAGGGTTAACGATTCTACTTATAAAATCGGAGACAACCATAGGTGTAGGGAAGAACCCCGTTACTTGCTGTGCCTTTTTTCCAGAAATTTGAGGTAATAGCCTACCAAAGTAGTCATAAGGAAACATCAGCAAGTAAGAAAGATCGAATAGTTGATACAGTCTCATTGATGCTCCCTCACATCCTTGAGGCTTTCGGGGTAATTGACTGTAACCAGGATGTCCAAAGCCAAAGAGCAGCCAGTGTAGGAAGTATCGTAGATAGCTCCAGCTACTCCAACTGTTCCAGCTACCAGATACGGGAATGGCATCCAAACAGTCAATAAGCATTTTTTCTGTCTGTTCGTTGAAGTCCCAGCTAATCTGAGGAATCTCTCGATCTGGTAGGGTATGTTCGATGACAAATTTGGGTATGGCTTCTGGTTTTCTATTTTCAATTAGAGCGATCGCCTTTTCCAATTTCCAACGTTCCCAGGCAACTTCTGGTAGCATCTGGCATTCTTTCCAATACAGCCATCTACCCCACATCAGATTTTCAATTTGTGTCAGGTAGGGAAAGAGCCAGCCATGTTTTAAATCTCTTTTTAGATGAAAATCGAGTTTCTTTTTCGGTTGTTGAGCTTGATACTGATGCCAAAGCTGTTGCTTTTCGTCGGCACTTAAGGGATATTTCATTTTTGAGAGGAATCGCAATTTCCTTCTCAGCAGCGTTAGCTTGGGCGATTAAGACGAATTTTTTAACGATCGACTAAAAGTTTACGAAGTTGTGCAACTTTGACAACTATGTCAAACTCGATTTAGATCGATTAAAGAATATTTTGGCTTCAAAAAAATGACCACAATCGATAAACAAGAATTAATTAATAAGGTCGAGGCTTCAGTCGAGTCCGAAATATCACTAGATAAGCTGTTTAATATTTTGGAAACCTTGACATTGGCAGTAGAGGAGGCAGATCCTCTACTGCCAATGTCAAACTAAAAGGACTAGAAGTGAAGCAGCAGTTGCTTTCCCAATATGGCGAACCATTGAATAGTCAAGAAGTAGCCGATTTATTAGGCATGACTCGCCAAGCAGTAGATAAAAGACGCAACAATAACAAATTATTGGGGCTTTCATTAGGTAAAAGAGGTTATCGCTATCCAGCATGGCAGTTTTCTAGTGGGGGTATATTACCTGGATGGGAGTCAGTTTTGGCTGCTCTAATTGAAACATCACCCTGGGGCAAACTACAGTTTATGCTGAGTGGAGATATAAGGTTAGAGGGCAAAACGCCCTTAGAATGCTTGCAAATAGGGAAAACAGAAAAAGTAGTAGCAGCAGCAAAAGTTTATGGGCAGCAAGTCGTAGCGTAGTCGATTACCTGTCCATCCTCTACCAACCGCAGATTTTCAGCAACGAGTATTACCGATAACCGAATGCCAAACTACTTGGTATCGGCTAAATCCTTCTGGCTATGATTCTGCACTGTATTTCGATCGTAGTGGCATGGGCAGATATGATGGTTCGAGTCACAGTTATGGCATTCTGTATGCAGCAGAAGCGGTAGAGGGAGCTTTTATCGAATCTTTCGGACGCAGCCACGGTGCAAAAGCGGGGCGAGGCGGTCTTGGGGGTTTCTGTAACTTGAACCATAAAATGGGAATAATAGAAGCATAAAATGGGACTATTTCTATTATGAGGAAATAATTACGTCTCTCCAATCACATCACGATGAGGTTGACGCACTCCAGGTTTGTATTTTCTTTTTTGAGTATTCCTTAAGCCAGGAGAAGGATTGTTGGTTGGAAAAACCGAAGAAGATACTCCTGATAAACCCAGTTTTTGACGTAGTAGAGTTAATTCTCCCGATTCAAACTGAAGTGCTTGCTCCCCTTCGATGGCTTCTGCTGCCATTTGGAGACATTTGGACACAGATGGTGCATATGGTTGCCAATGTTGCTCAGTTAAAGTGGAAGCATTTTCATCTAAGGCTTTACGATAAGCTTGAGTTAGCCAATCTTTTAGAATGCCGACACAGCCAATGCTTCGTTCGTAAAAATGTTCCCAATGAGTTTCTAGTTCTGGTAGTCTATCCAAAGCCATTTTCTCTCCAAAGCTTTTGAGTACCCGTTGAAACTCCACTAAATCTGAGTCACAGTCGGCTTGATAACGAGAAAAATGAATGTCTATGCTACGACGAGAAAGTTGACCACTCAGATTACGAAATTCGAGTAACTCATAAGTGCCAAATAAACCGTGCAAAGTATTTGTCATACTAGCCATTGATTGCATTGCATCCATTTGAGCTTGTTGCCTGCTACTGCTAGCCATCTTGGAAAATCTTTGAGCTTCATCAGTCAAAAAAACAATCATGCGTCGATGTTGTATGTTGACAATTACCTGTTCTCTTAAGGTAGATAAATGACTTCTATCTGAACCAACACTCTTTTGAAATCGTCGGCTTTTTTTTAGTTGACTTCTTTTGGAAATCAACTTAGATGGAACTGGTAAATCAGTTAGAGAGGTCAAAACACTTTGATAATAACTTTTCCAATCAAAACTGCCTGATTCGGGAGCGCGAGCTTCTGCTGTCGCTACTGGCAAATAATCAGAATCTTTGACCATTCGCCCTAAGTGTTCCTCTAGCATCACTTTGCTAATTTGACGTAGTAGGGTGGTTTTTCCGACTCCTGTTGGACCAAACAAAAAAATCAAAGAAGCTCCGCCTGGATTACTTATTGCATCTCGGAATTCTTCGTAAGCCTTTTTTAGATGTGGATGTACTACTGTACAATCACGAAATAAATCTAACTTTTGTTGTTTAGACAGTGGAGGATAGTGACGGTCAGTGCGTCTATAAATGGGCATTACCAAAACTCCTCATAAGGTTTGATTTCTGCTGGCTTTGGCGGCTGTAGAGACTCGGTTTCACTAACCACCGATATAGTCTTTTGAGGAGACTCTGATTTGATCTCTTCATGACTAGAAATGGTCGATAAAATATCTTTAGCTTCCCCATCCTTTAACCTCTGCATGAGAATAGATTCAGTAGCTTGAGTTCCTGACAAAAAATTGGCTAAAGCTTTAGCTGTGATGATAAATTTTTGGGAATGTTGTTTATGCTGTTGTCGCAACTCTTGTGTTGCCAATTGAATTTCTCGTTCTGAACGACCGTGAAAGATACTGTAATGTTGAGAGATACAGCGAACCCATTGTCCTCGCACATAGGCATAAGCAACTCCCGCGTCGCTTGGATCGTATCTGACATTCACTCGTGTCTTCTCAATGCTGCCATTGCGAAAACTATTATGCCAATAGTAAAGATGGTTAATTTTGACTCCTTGATTGGAGATGACTTTTGCCGTTCCCTTGGAGGTGGTGGGCAAGGTTAAGATGCGGAAGTTTTCATCATAGGGAATTAATCGGCTCGGTCTTGAACCAGTTTGAACTATGCCTTGGTGATAGGCATCAAAAGGACTCTGACCTAATGCGGGATGCTCTTGATGGTCATAAAATTCGTACACCCAATTACATAAATATTGATATAAACTTCCTAGTGTCCAAACTGCATGACGACGTGGATTAACAGCAGTCGTAACCTGACGAGAGTTTTTCGTAATTTGTGTATTACCTGCCAAATTGTGAATGAACATGGTGTTGGCAGTTCCGAAAAGACGCTCGCACACAGAACCAAAACGTGGTTTCCCCCCTGGTCTAGTTTTTGAGGTACATTCATACATTGCCAGTAGCCTTTCAAAATAAATGCTACTAAATTCTTTTCCGCCGTCCACTACCAAACATTGAGGAAAACGCCCAGAACGACGAACACAGTCTCGCATCACCATCATGCAACTACGATACGATGGAGGGTCGAAAGTTAGATAAAAGGCTAGGATTCTTCGAGAATAAGCGTCCGATAAGAAAGTTACCCAAGGACGACCGAGTAAAGCTTTAGTTTTCGAGGATACTAATTCGATATCTAACTGTGTATGATCTAGATGGCAAATAGCCCAAGGGCGATCCCCATGTCGCGGTGTAGTAAATTCCAATTCCCAGTAAAAGGGTTCGTATTGGTATGCAGCACGAGAACCCTGACGTTTTTTTGTTTGTTCGTAGCCAGGTCTACTATTACAAAATTTGAGAAAAGTTTTATAGCTGGGAACTGTGGTATTTTGCTGTTGGCAAGCATTAACTAAAGCTCCATATACTGCTCTTTTGCCTTTTTGTTTGTAAGTTTCATAGTCCTGGGCAATATATTCGTCCATCAGTTTCTGGGTCAGGGTAGGTAATTTTGATTGTCGATTACCTTTTTTACTGTTTCGAGGCAGCAAACCAAGATAGCCGTAACCTTTTGTTTGTTCGGCTTCTTTCCAACTTTGAATCCAACGATAAAAGCTACTTCTAGGAACGTTTTTATTTCTAGGAGAAGAGCCGATAAGGTAAGGTGCAACGATCCGATAACGTCGATTTGCTTCTGCACAATCTGACTCGCTAGCATCAATAATTTCTGAATAAATCTGGCTCTGGTTCCGAGTTTTATTACTGATTACAGTGATTTTTTCTGAGCTTATCAATTCTTCAAAAACTGTAATCGATAAGTTAATGACATTTTGTGGCGAATTTAATAATGTTACCTCTGTCGAACCCAAGTTGAGAACTCGCCAATCAATTCCATCCCACATTATCTGACTTCCGACAGTTGGTTTAACCAATATCTGGTTATTTGTGTCCCCAAAATTTTCTGATTCAATTGGTTGAGGAATTGAATAGGCTGTTTCAACAGAAAGAAAGAGTTGAACTTTTTTCGCTTCACTGGCTAAATCAGCAGCACTCAAATCAACGTAGATTTTCTTGGTCGCGATTAGGCTGTAAATTTCGTCGGGGTTAAATTGCAATTCCAGTAGCTTTGATAGTGTTATTCCTGGTTGCGTTGCTACTAACCCCATTATTTTTTCTTGGTTAGATATCGGCGTGTCTAACTCTGTAGAAGCTCGAAAGTAATCTTCCAGAAAGTAGAGATTTCGTTGAAGATTCCAATCAATTTCGGTTTCTGTGCGAACTAGGTAGTAAAGTCCCCTAGCCCTTGCATAGTCTTCTCCTGGAGGACACTGCCATTGACCTGATTCAACTTGCTGGTAGCGGTTGGGCATTTTTACTGCCAGTTGTGCCAATTCTCGTGTTGTTTTCCATTCCTCCCAGCCAGCACGCTCTTGACGTATCACAAAGAAATCGGGAGTATGTCGTACTCCTATCTGACGACCCGATGCACTCTCGTAGTTAAACTTAATCGCTGGTGGTTGGTCATAATATTCGAGTAGCTCGCTGTCGTATTCCATTGAATAGATCCCAGCGAGTTCATGATGATGGCTTTCAAATTGAATAGTCACCCCCATTTTTTGACTGGGATAGCGACCACTAACATTTCCTCTCCGACTCTGTACTCTCCGAGAAGGCGGTGAAGAGCGAATTTGTTGGATTTGTTCT
>JADEXJ010000249.1 GCA_015207195.1 Pleurocapsales cyanobacterium LEGE 10410 | reverse complement strand
TCAGGTAGTTGAATCATTACGTTTTCAACAAAAAAGGTTATTGAGAATAGTCTCTCATCTTTTGGGAGACTACTTTACTCAATCTCACTTCTGGCTTGCTTTTGCCTCTCTTGTGTCGCCCCTACAGCTTTGCTTTAGTATTTGTGGTGGCGGTAGGATTGGGACCGTTTGCGGGGGTTATGGCATTATTTATTCATACTACTGGTGCTTTGGGGAAACTATTTTCCGAAGCGGTTGAGGCGATCGAACCAGGACAAGTGGAGGGAGTTAGAGCAACGGGGGCGAGCAAAATACAGGAAGTTATTTTTGGCATTATTCCCCAGGTAATTCCTTTGTGGACTTCCTTTGCCCTCTATCGTTTTGAGTCTAACGTTCGTGCTGCTTCCGTCTTGGGAATTGTCGGCGCGGGGGGAATTGGAGTTTCTCTCTATCAAAGCTTTCAATCCTTTGACTATGGTAAGGTTTGCGCTATCTTAATCATTTTGATTTTGGCTACCAGCATTATCGATACTATTTCAGCCAAGCTAAGAAACCAGCTAGTTTGATTCAAGATCGGGGATATCGATTTGGGGACTTGGGGACAAGTAATAAGTAATAAGTAATAAGTAATAAGTAATAAGTAATTTACTCACTACGGCGATGCGCGACATGATATTAGTCCCTCTTCTTTATACCAAAGATAGGCTAAACACTTCTCCCTATCTCCCTATGACGCGCCAGCTAATCCTTTAGGACTCCCTATCTCCCCATCTCCCTGTCTCCCCATCCTCACATTACACATAATAGACAAATGTACCACAAGGGCATAACATAAAAAGTCTACCCTTATAAGCTACTCGCTACTCGCTACTCCCTACTCCCTACTCCCTACTCCCTACTCCCTACTCCCTACTCCCTACTCCCCATTATTTAACTCTAGGTCGGACATAATTTTCTCTACGTCCCAGAACTGTCCAGAATAAAGGCGATCGCCCTAGCAAGACAGAGATACACAGTACGACAACTACTGCCACTCTCAACTTACTCTCAAAACTTAACTGCAAGTCTCCTAAATAATGTGAGCCTAACAGCACCGTATGAGCAACAGCCAAGATTAAAGCAGGAACGGTTAATAAATGAATCTTGCGCCAGCGTTTACCCAGACTTTTTTGTAGGCGATCGCTACTGGTAATTGCTGCGGGAAGCATCAACAATAAACTAATAATTCCCCCTACTATCCCTAGACGATGTTGGGGTAACATAAAAGCGATCGCCTGATAATTCCAATTCAGAGAGTGGTCTAACATATGCGCCGTATGCGCTAACGCCAAAACAAAAGCCCCGACTCCAATTATGCGACGATATTGTAAGGGAGCAGACCAAAACCTACTGACAGGACGAGCTGCCAAAGCTAACATCAACAGTAACAATGCACCATGTCCCGTATAGTCCACCATGGCATCGGTGCGTACTAGAGTTAAAATGCCGATAGCTAAAGTTACCCAACCCCCCAAACGAAATAGCTGACTGCGCCGATCTGCACTTACCTTTGAAGCGGATACCCCTACTCCCAGCATCATCGGCACTGTACCCAAGCCAAAACCAAACATAGTTACTGCCCCAGCTAACAAACTCCCCGTTTCCACCGCCTTGAGCTGCGCGGTATATAAAAAACCACAGGGAATTAATCCCCAAACTCCACCAAGTAAGGCAGGTGTCCACCATTGTTGTTGAGACGAAAGCTGATTCATTCCCGAATTTAGACGCTGATGAATTTTTCCCTGCACGGGATGCAAAAAAGGTAAACGGGGTAGCCAGTTGGGGTTGATTTGTCGTAGACCAAACCAAACCAGCAATATTCCTGTAAAAATAGCCATAAACTGCCTTAAGCTACTACCTATTCCCGCTAATTGCCCGCTAGCAACTACAATCGATCCTAAACCGCCCAAAATTGCTCCGACCAGAGTATAGCTGACAATTCTGCCCGTATTTAATAGAAAGTGAAATTGTAGCTGGTCAGAGATTACTCCGCCGTACAACGACGGAGCCTGCTCTGACCGTTGGTTAATTTTGTTCGAGTTGTTGTCATGCTGAGATAGGGCAAGAGCGATAGTTATTGGTCCACACATCCCCAGACAATGACCAAAACTTCCTAAAAATCCCAAGGCGATAATAAGCAGTAAATCTAACACAGTGCTTTAGCAATAGTTTCTTCCTTTATACCTAGCAGATTTTCTGACAAATCTTAAACAAAATTTTTACAACTTCGTTGGCAGAGTTTATTTTGTTCAAGCACGGTAAACTCGCCGATGTTGAGAGCTGTAATGAACCCAAATTTCAAAAAGAGTATTTTTAAATTTCTGCACATCCGTCTTGAGAAAGACTTTTTTTCTATCTATAGTTAGAGCGGTTTTCAATTTATCGTGTTTAACTTGGATAAGAAAAGTTACCAATGGTGGATGTATAATGTCTAAATTAAGTTTATTTGCTTTGTCTTTAGCTATGTTGGCTGTCTCAGCAGTCAATACTCATGCCAAAGACGCTAATCTCAAAATAGATAGCAATCAAAGCAGCATAGATTATCTAAGTCAGAGATTACTCCGCCGTACAACGACGGAGCTGCGACGCGATAGCGAGTCCTTTAGGGCTCTGACCGTTGGTCAAATGTCTGAAGACGAAGAAGAAATGCTTGAAAATCCTGGTGACATTGTAGATCCAGATACCGTAGACCAACAGCCAGTATACGACAGCGAGACAGGAGAAGAGGTCATCGAAAATTATAGTGACGTTATAGATACTGACGATATAGACCAACAGCCAGTATACGACAGTGAAGTAGGTGAAGAACCCATAGAAGATCCTGCCGACGAAGCGGATCTTGACGAGATTGACCAAATACAAATGGCTGACTAAGTTTGGTATAGTTTTTCAATTTGGATCGATACTAAATATTTGTTCTAAGGATAAGTTGATAGGGTTTGGTAACCGTGTTGCTGTTGTACCAACCCTTTTTTAAATTATTTTACTGACGACTAACAACTAACCAGTCAATCACTAGAAAATTATAGTCATTCCAACAACTCAATACTGATTCCAACTGTCAAAAAAAGAGCCTTGACTAATCCCCGTCAGACGGCGATATTGAATTATTGCTTCTGCCTCACTCAAACCTGCAATAATATCTACTGCCATGCGAGTTTGTTCTTGGCTGATAATATCTGCATTGCACAAGTTTTCAATCTCTAGAAATTCTCTGACAAAGCGTGCGGGAATAAAGCTGAGATCGCGATCGCAAATCGCCTGTAGATAGATATCAAACAGAGTTTTGATAATTCTTTTTTGTCCGTATCTTTGGGTAGCCAAACGAGGATTGGAAATAACGTAAGACCAAACAATACGTTGCAGAAATTTGAGTTCTTCTTCTCGGTTGCGATTGTATTTCAAATAACCGCGATCTCCATACTTGGTCGTGAGTTTTACAGAGTGGATATAGGTTTGAATTAGTTGCGAGCTAATGCGTTTAATTTGAGCTTTTTGTTCAAAAGAACCAGGGGGATATTGTCCTTTGAGGTTATAAGTAGCGTTGAGAAAGTTTTGAAATCGGTGGGGATTGGCTTTAACCACCTTGGCAACAGAATTATCGGGAAACTCCCTAAGCCATTGGCTAATAAAGCGATCTAGCTCATCGGAATCTGTGGCTAATAACTCAAGAGGGATCAAACCAGCCAAGTAAAAATCTTCTAGATCGTGGACGCTATAGGTAATATCGTCGGCGAAGTCCATAATGCTGGCTTCAATTGTCTGAGAATCATTAGGCTTTGAGCGAGCAAATTCAAAAGCTTCACGATCTAAATTATAAAAAGAATACTTATAGTGTCTTTTTGATGTGGGGTCTGGCGATCGCGACCAAGGATATTTTAAAACTGCGTTTAAAGTAGCCCTAGTTAGATTTAGACCATAATAATCGACCCGATGAATTGCCAACCTGGTTAAAATCCGAAACGACTGAGCATTTCCTTCAAAACCATCGCTCAATCCTGCTTGAGTCGCACAAGTGTTTAATTCTTCCTCTGCTACATGACCAAATGGCGGATGTCCCAGATCGTGAGCCAAAGCAGCAGCCTCCACCACATCAGGATCGATTCCGCCCACTGCTTTAGCCACCTTGGGTTGTTCTCGGATCAATCTTTCGGCTAATCTTCGCGCTACCTGAGCTACCTTTAACGAATGAGTCAAGCGATTATGAAATACATGACCTTCTTGCGCCGTCAAAACTTGGGTAATTTGCGCCAGACGGCGAAATGCAGAAGAATATAAAACGCGATCGCGATCTACCTGAAAAGATTCACGACTATCTCCTGGCTTGTCTCCCCGATCGCCAAAAGGATTATGCTGTCTCTGTTGTCTGTGCGACATAGTAAGCGTTCATCAACCGAAATTAAACATTAAAAAAGACATACTCTCACTTAGATAGTACGTCTTAAACAATGATTTAGCAGTAGAAAGAATGAAAATTATAGATTTTCTCGATCTGCGTGGTTTAAGCGTTTTTTATTCGCCATGGTCGCACCGCATTTCTAAATCCCAAGTAGAATTAAACTGAGCTTTACCCTCTTCAACCAACCGCCAAGCAGCTTCTTTGAGAGTTCGATGAGATAATTTGGTTTCTCGATCCAAATTTAGTTCTAACTCCTGCAAACTTATGGGCGTTTGGTGTTCTTTTAGTTCGGTTAATAGAAAATGTCTGGCTTGTTCTGCTTCGACAGAAGATAGTTTCATTGTAGGAGTCGAATTGAAAATAAACAGGCTTGGTACTATATCTAGCGGTTTAATCAGCTTCTTGCCTATTAGAACTCTACATATAGCGTTGTTTACTATTATGCAATAAGTTGACTAAAAATGAAACCTCTATCGATAATATCTTTTTAACTAACGTATAAACTTTAATTAATTTAACAGGTTTTGATCGGCAGGCTGGTATTAGTCAAATTAATCTGTTGAGATACTTACGGGTTGATTACTCTCGGCTTTGAGTTCTAACTCCAAACTCTAAAGATTGCGATCGCCAATATACTCGCTCCACAGCTAGATGTCGAGGTCTGGCAGCATAATTTTTGAGAGCAAAATAGAATGTTGAAATTCTGTTCCGACACACATTAGACAACTTTTGAGAGCGTTCTTCACACAAACTATAAATACCGCATGCTACGTATATGCAATGATTTTATTACTGATGTAGGTATTTATAAAACGACCTTAGTAATGGTATTGATTGAAAAACTAATTTATAATCTATATTTTTGCTATAGTCCGATCGCGCTTTTTACTTTACTAATTAGTAGCCAACTAATGCAGCTAATTCCAGTTAGATGCTCCTTCGGTTCTATGGCAGAAGAGTGCTTAATTTATTATCCACTCAACATAGTTAACCTAATATTTATTACCTACGGTGTTCTCTACCTTTACTACAACATAGCTCTCAAGCGAGACACTGTGGGGAAGTCAGTCAAAAGAGCCTATCATAAAATTATTAAGCACTACCGTACCAGAAACAAAACCAAGCAAACCAGAATATTACTGCGTTGCTATATAACATCCTTAGTCCTATCTTATTTCCGATTTGCTGCAACTTTAGTAAGTGCAATTTACTAATCGACTACTAGTACCGCTTCGCTTAAGTAAGAAGTAGAAAGTAGGAAGTAGGAAGTTAGATATAGTATAGGTTTGAGGTCAACTAAATGGTGTCTTTACTTATGCTCATGTCCACTGGTAAAATCAATTGCCGATCTAACTTTACTTATTATTCTTCTTCAGTTTTATCATTGGCAGACTCTTCTTCTAAGGCTTCTCTAACAAACAGCTGCGCCAATTTATCATAAACCCCTGCACCAATGTATTGAGGATATTTGTGAGAACGGCTATAAAGCCAAATCAAACTATCGCCATAATAAATACGCACGTCTTTAAACAACCCTTTACAGCTGGGAATTAAAGAATTAGCCTGATTTAACGCATCTGTCCAGCGATCGTACTTCGCCTCAAAACCAGGAGTTATAACTCGAAACATTCTTACTTGGTTGAGCCTAAAAACAATAGATAATGTTTTAATATTCTATATTAAATTTAAAAAAGCAAATGGAAACCAACTGGGCAGATTTAGCGTTTGGCATAGTGGCTCTACTGATTGTTGTTAGTGGTTTGTTTATGCTGTTTCAAGGTATTGGTGCTATGAATAAAAAAGATTAAACTGGCAGCAAATACGCCAACAAAAATAACCGAGTCAATAATAATGACCCAAGCTCAACCTTCGTTAGAGTTTATTCCTCCAGCCTATAACCCTCTTGTCTGGAATGTAGCAAAAAGAATCATTCCATTTTGGTTAAAATACAACAATCATATTGTCGATGTCGAGATCGATCGCGCCTCAGAATTAATCGATCTCTACCATCAGTTCCAGCAGGGAAAGACCAGGTTTATGCTGGCATTTCGCCATCCTACCATCGCCGATCCGCCCTGTATTGCTCAGCTATTGTGGAATAAGCTACCTCAGCTGGCACGACAGCAAGGAGTATCCTTGAAGTCGCCCGTTCACGCTCACTTTATTTACGATCGCGGTATTCCTCTTTGGGCGGGGGATAAGGTAGGTTGGGGGA